>JBDKSF010000087.1 GCA_039680785.1 Candidatus Cloacimonas sp. | reverse complement strand
TCCCAATAAATATCTATCTGACTGCCGTCATTTGCCATTTCTGCATATACAGACGGAATTTCAGGTGGTTCCGGGGGATTATAGTGAGGGAAAGTATCCGGCTGAGTAACAGTTATCAAGTTCTGTGCTTGTCCATAAATCTCTTTTGCCCAGCGTGCGGACTTTTTAAGGTCTTCTTTATCCTCGCCTGGAAATATGGCAACTACAATTTTCATTGTTTTATTAGGAGCCAGATTCCAACGCTTATAATAGTTTCCATTAGCATCTTGCTGCTCATACGCAGTTGTTCCAGGTTGTGCGCCATAAAAGGAGAATAAGAATCTTGTGTCATTCGGTGATGGTTGTTCCCATTCTGTCTGATCATCTGGACGCATTGCTGTATAATAAGTTGTGTTTGGATTCCGTCCTGTAAGCAACCAGTATTTCTCATTAGCTGTTTTTGTAGAAGGATTTAAATTGCGGGAATTTCTATCATCAGGTCCCTGACCGACTTTCCAATACCAGCAATCGAATACTAACTGTTCAGGATCAGGAGTGCAAACCCTGGCGCCTACTAAACCAGTGCAAAGTCCATTATCACCATCAGCGTCATAAGTATAGGCAAATTCATACCCTTCACCTTTTACATAACCTGATTTATCGTCCGCAGCTTTTTCCGCACCGTAGGTTTGAGGTCCCACATCACTATCCATATATATGCCCATTGCACAATCTTTCAATTCATCCAGATCGTTCATATTGGTAATGTCAAATTCTACATAAACCAAGTTTTTGATATAATCGTAGCTCCATTGATAGCTCATTTGCCGAACTCTTACTTTCAATGGTATATGTGTGTTCACGCCTTTAGAGGAGCCATAATCACGATCTCCATCTGTATTGAAAGGACAGTAGTCGTAGTAAAAAGATATAAAATCCTGTTCGGAAACGGGAGCTCCATCTTCATCGGTTCTACCATCGTAATCATCATCAAAGGGAGCCGAAAAAGCATAGTTATAAGAGGGATCGTTACTTCGGTAGGATAACTCCATAAACCCCAGTGGAAACCATATTTCAGCATTGGTAGGATCGTCCAGAACGGAAAATGAAGAAAGAGAAACATCCCGTAAAAACCTACCACCAAAACCTTCTGCAAATTGAATTGGTAGTTCTGTTCCTACTCTGAAAGGAAAAGTAAAACCGGCGCCATCTTCATCTATCCTGCCATCACCATCATCATCAACACCTCTTTTTTGTTTCCTTATAGAAGCGTAACTAATTCCATCCTGGCTGTTATATAAAGCATAATTATCAGCTTGAGCGGGATTATTAGCAAGTAATGGATTGTAAGCAGGTAAGAATTCGTATAGATCATCATCACCATCAAAACCAACGCTTACTAATGTATCCATTGCTGCAATTTTGGTATTATTATACCGAGGATCAGCATCCGTAATAAGCGTATCGTTACTTGCAGATGGAGGATAAACCAACCAATATAATTTTTGATTCATACTGTTACGACGCTGTTTTTTGGCTCCGAACCACAAAGCTCCCTGATACAAATAATCCATACCACTTCCTCCCGGATATTCCAGAGAAGGATATTGGGGAACTATGTCATCGCCGGAACCGAAGAATCCATAGTTACTAACTCGCAACCAAATGTTTCCCACATTGTGATATTTGGTTAAATCCAGTTTTTTGGTTCCAGTGGAGGGAACTGCCATTGCTCCATAAACAATGCTTAGGGAAAAAATAAGCATTAAGCAAAGACATATTCCTGTTTTATACCGTTTCATAAAAACACTCCCAATTTATTGAATTTTAAATTCTACCGGGATAATGACCAAACAATCAACCGCTTGACCACTGCTTCTCCCGGGTTGAAATTTTACTTTACGCACTGCCTCTATTGCAGCTTCATCTAAACCACCACCAACCCCACGCCGCACTCTAATGTCGCGAATGCTGCCATCTTTCAAAACTTCCACTTCCAGAATTACTGTTCCTTCCAGTTTATTCCTACGGGCAAATTCAGGATAAGCAGGTTCAATTTTGCCTATGACCACTGGTGGATCATCGTAAGGAACAAAATTTACCGGTGTTTCATCTTCTGATTGTTGAGTAGGAGAAGAGGTTCTATAGATATCGCCAATTTGAGTGAGAGCTTCCTGAAAAGCTGCCATATCTACTTCTTCAGTCCCCAAAACATCACTAATCTGAAAAGTTACATTAACATCCACATCAGTTTGAGGTGTTTCAATTCTTTCCCTTTCTTCCGCTGGAATATCTACTAATTCCATCTGTTCTGTCTGAAAAACCTGCTTGCGAACTTCCACTTTGGGAGTAACCATAATGGCAAAAATAAGTAGGGTAAGAGATAAGGCAAGACCTTTGCTGAATTGGGAATTGGCAATGTCTTTCCAGTCCTGATATTGTGCTTTCATCTTATCTCCTTTTATTTCTTCTGTAATGGTTGTGTTTCAAAGGCAACTACCAGAGCGTTTGCATCTTGTAATTGGCGCATAACATCAGACATTACTCCATATTTTGTATCTTTATCAGTTCGGAAACAGACAATCAGTTCGGGATCCTCCGTTTTTTTCCGGATAAGAGTTTGAGATATAAAAACATCTTCAGAACTTTCTATCCGAGTAGGAATATCATCCAAGAGAATTGTTTCGTCACGCATTACATAAATAGTACTTGTATGATTACGAGGAATCCGTTCAATGCTTTCCGCATAGGGCCAACGAGAACGCTCCACCCAAAACTTCTTTTCCTGCACAAAAACGGTAGTAACCATAAAAAACAGCAACAAGAGAAACGCAATATCAGATGTTGATGCTTGGGGAATGGCAACATCCCTTCTTTTTTTCGTGTTAAATTTAGCCATTATATTCTCCTAATTCGTGGAAAGGGATATTTTTTCTATCTTGGCCGCTTTAAGGCGGTCAACAACTCTGATCATCTCACTGTATTTTGTTTCTCTGTCGGTAATAACTTTAAAGATCATATCCGGATTCATTTGCATTTTTTGCTGTATTATTACATCAAGCTCTTCACTCTCAATATAACGAGGTGCTTCTTTGTTAACGGCAATCTGCCCGTCAGGTAGGATTTGGAAACGGGTCATTTCTTTTTCAGTTAAAGTAAGGGTTTGAGTTTTATTACCGGTGGCTTCAGCTTTCTGAGGTAAAACAAGTTTAATACCTTCTTTCACATCAAACTTGGTGGTGGACATAAAGAAGATGATCAATAGAAAAGCGATATCACCTGTAGAAGCAGTTGGTATCATTGCCTTAAGTTTCCTCTTGCGAGAGATTATCATTTTTTGATACCTATATTTTCGGCTAAAACTTCAGTAACTTTTTCTGAAGCTCTCTGCATATCAATCACAACTCCATCTACCATTGTCATAAACACATTATTAAAGAATTGTATTGGGATAGCCACAATCAATCCTGCTTCGGTTGTGATCAAAGCAATCCTGATACCTGTAGCTACAATTGTAGCATCTACGGCTCGAGCAGCGGCGATAGCATCAAAGGCAGCGATCATACCGGCAACAGTTCCTAAGAAACCTAACATAGGAGCAAGCGTAATGGAAGAAGAAAGCTCAATGAACCCTTTTTCCAAATAGCTCATTTCAATCATAGAAGCATTTTCAATTGCTTCATCCACCGCTTCCTTACCTTTGTCCGCTTTTTCCAATCCCGCATAAATAATGGCAGCTACAGGACCTCTTGTTTTACCGGCGATTTCTTTAGCTTCTTCAAATTTCTTTTCCTTAATCAAGGGAATGATCTTATCCAGAAAATTATTTAAGTTCACTTTCCCATTAAGCAAAGCAATGAACTTCCAAATTATGTAGGCCAAACCATATATTGCCAGAAAGAGGATTGGCCACATAGCCCATCCACCATTCTTGAACCATTTAACCAGTCCACTGCCAAATACCAGCTCAGCGAAGTTCTGTAAGCCACCTCCGCTCTTCTCAGTTGCAGCTTTATCCTGTGCATAAGCAATGCCTGCCAATACAAAGGTCATCATCATTATCAGCAGTACTATTACCACGAATTTTCTCATTTTTATCAATTCCTCCTTGGAATAATTTAGAAGTTAAACGAGATTCCCAAAGTTAAGCTCCTGAAATTGTTATAATAAGTAGGATTTTTATAGGCAAGCCCATAAACATAATTTACTTCATCATAAACAAAACCAGGAATATTGGCTTCTTCAAGGTTGTCTCCGCCCCAATAGTAGTTTCCCGTTTTAGGATAAACAGTATATACATTCAGGTTTTTAAACAGATTCTCCACTTCAGCGTAAACTTTGAAACTCATTTTGTTGGATAAAACAAATCCCTTGGTTATTCTCATATCAGTCTGCTGAGTAAAGTCCTTCCTTTTACTATTTGTATCAAGAGCACTACTGGATTCGGTACTTTGTGGTGTGTAAGGTGCTCCAGAAGCAAAAGTCCAGGTTACATTAGCGGAAAAATCATCAAGAGGCAGTATATAATCGGTAAAGGGTATAAAATATTCTTCCCCTCTGGCAATATGGAATGTATAATTGGCGCTTATATTATGGCGCACATCCCAATCCAGTGGGAATTCTCTTAAATTGGTCGATTCATCTTGAATAACAGTGTAAGAGTTATTTCCTTGAGCCCATGCCAGAGAATAGGCAATAGACCAAGTATTAAAATTGGATAGCATTTTTTCTAATTGCATATCAATACCACGAGCTGAGCCGTAATCATTGGAATAATATTTATACCAATAGACGGTCTGTTCAATTTCGCTACGCTCTTTCATAGTACTTACATAATTGTAGAGATTCTTATAATAGGCAGTTAAATCCAGCACATAGTCATCACTCAATTGGTGAGAAAGACCAACTTCATAGGTAACGGTAATTTGTGGTTCCAAACTGGGGTTTCCCACTTGAATCGTTGTTTCTGCATCATTCGCATCTTCAGGTGTCTTGCTGGTAAAGATATATTGCATTTGAGGCAATTGATTTTGGTAATTATAAGCAAAACGAAGCACATCTTTATCAGTGATCGGATGAGATACACCCAAACGGGGAGATATCATAAGCTGGATTTGGTCATCTTTATCAAATTCACGCACTGAATAACTGCCATCATCCTGCGCCACTGAATAGTTTTTACCCAGATACCACAGATCAAAACGCAAACCCGCGTTAACGATCATTCCTTCCCATTCCATTTTATCCTGCAGATAATAAGCCATTTGCCAAGGTTCCGCTTTATAGCCATCTCGTGTTCCGGCAGATGCTTTGGCTGCGGCAAAGTAATCCTGAGGATAATATATTGGTACCAAATCCGCCAGAGAAGTAGGAACTGTCTGAGTTGCAGCTAAGGCATACAATCCCTCGGGAACATTATCACATATCAAATCTTCATTTGCATCAATATAATCGGCAAGATCGTAATCTCGGACATCAAAGATACTATTCAGATAATTTGTGCGGCGTTTGTCATCAATCTTCAGATAATTTTCCAGCTGATTCTTCTTGATGTTATGTTTGATAATCTCCAGACCTGTTTTTGCCATATGAGTATCATTTATCTGCCATTCAAAATCTGCTCGAGCGCTTAAAATATCAGTAGTATCATCGATAAATCTGCCGTAAATAGTACCGGGAGGATTATATCCAGGAATATTTCTTGGTTCTTCAACACTTTCCAAACGATAAACCCAATAACTGGCAGGCAAAAATCCCTCATCAAGAACATTATCGTTATCGGCGTCTATGGATGTATAGCCATAATTCCCCAAAGAAACCATATCAACATAGTTCTCAGGAATATTATTGGGATCTATGGTCATATACATATAATTGTTTCTATCTATGCCCCTGGGACCTTGATAACTATCTTTTTGATAATAGCTGGCTTTAATTTTTAGATTCATCCTGTCATTGATTACATCATCATAAGTACCGATATATTGTCTTTGAGTTGTTTCTTCCTCTGCATAATGCTGTAGAGCATAGCGCCAAGAATTATCATATAAATAGTTTAAACTTCTATCCCCTCTAACCGCAAAAGTGGCAATTTGCCCTGGCTTGAAGGCATATTTTGTTTTTAGGTTAACATTATAAGCATTGTAATTTCTATTTCCGATATCGATGCCCAGAATATTATCCCGATCAGCATAAGGATCATAAACATCATACTCGGTATCTAAAAGTGATCTGCCTTTAATGCTATAATCAATGTTGGGATTGCTGACATAATAATCTTTTAACCGTCCATCCAGCCATTCACCAGAACCATTAAGATAATAAGTGAATTTCTCACGCATCTCCTGAGAAGAAAAAGGTATAACGGGACCTCCAATTGCTACTTTCAATACATCGGAATTTCTGCTTTCCAAGAAGAGATGATCGTTATTATATTCTACTTTACCAGAATAAAAGGGATCTCCATCTTTGGTAACAATATTTATTACACCGGACTGGGCGTTTCCATATTCAGCTGGAAAGCCACCCGTCATTACTTTCATATCTTTTATCGCATCAGTATCAACTTGTAAAGTGGCTCCACCATCCACAGGATCAGTAACACTCATTCCATCAACGGTATAATTGACTTCGTTGGCTCTGCCTCCGCGAATATGCAATTCACCCCCAATATTTGATACACCAGGTTGGAGAGCGACAATATCGGTTACATCGGAGACAGCGGCATCGGTCATTATATCCATCTGGATATTTTTGGCGCTGCCGATTCTGTTTTTATCCACTTTATCTTCTTTGGCGGTAACGGTAACCGCTTTCATCTCTATCCCGCTTTTATTCATAATGGGAGAAAGCGAAGTTGTTTGATCTACCTGAATCCGAACATCATTAAAGGTCATCGTATCATAACCAATTAAGGAGAACTTAACAGTATAGACGCCGGGAGGAATATTGATTATTATTACCGTTCCCTTTTCATTTGTCTGACCACCAGTGATGCGTTGATTTCCTTGCATCACAACTATATTTACAAATCCGATCGGACGACCTGAATTATCACGCACTCGGACTGCAAGTTTACCTGTGGTAGCGGCTTGAAGGAACCCTACCCCAATAAACATTAATATTAGCAGGATCAATGCATATTTACGCATTGCCAACCTCCCTTTTTTATGGGTGTTATTCATAATGTTTCGTTTCTTTACAAGAACGATTCGGCTTTTTAAGCAATAATCAATTCTTCGTTTAAAACTCTCTCTCTGATGTATGCAAAATCGTCAAGAGGTTTTTTTATAATTTAATCTGAAATTCATTTTAAGCAAGCATAAATTGAAATAACATAACATTTTATTCATCTCTTAAAATATAATGCTACTCTCGATTTATGCGAATCAAGAACTGTCAATTCGCCCACATAACGGGTCTCAGGTATTTGCAGGAACTTTTCCACCGCTTGTTTTTTTACAATGCAAAGCATTCCTATCCCCAGATTAAAGGTCTCCTGCATAACGCTCTGCTCAATATTTCCGGCATTTTTTATCCATTTAAAGAGGGGAGGAATATCTTGATCTTTTAGTTCTATGGAGGCAGAGATATTTTCCGGTAGAATTCTTTTTAGGTTACCGGCAATTCCTCCACCCGTGATATGGGCAATGCCTAATAGATCAGGATCGGACAAATAATTCTTCAGGAAAGGCAAATAGCTGCGATGAATGCTTAATAGCAATTCTCCCAAGGTCTTTTGGCAATCTTCAATATAGGAATCCAAATCTAAATTCAGTTTCTCAAAAACAATTTTCCGCACGAGAGAATAGCCATTAGTGTGTAAACCACTGCTTGGCAAAGCAATAATTATATCCCCGGGCTTCATTCCTGCTCGGGGAAGCAATTGTTCTTGTTCTACCATTCCCACAATTGTCCCTGCCAGATCAAAATCCTTTTCGTTATAAATTCCCGGCATTTCTGCCATTTCACCCCCGATCAAAACACAGGAATTTTGTTGGCAGGCAAGAATGATGCCTTCAATAATATCTTCCACTTTTTCGGGAATCAATTTTCCTAAACCGATATAATCCAAAAAGAACTGAGGAATCGCACCTTGAACCATAATATCATTTACACAGTGATTTACCAAGTCCTGCCCAATTGTCTTATATTCATTTGCCAGCTTGGCTATTAGAACTTTTGTCCCAACTCCGTCGGTACTGGAAACGAGGACGGGATTTTGCCAGGCATTTTTATCTATTTTATATAAGCCGCCAAAACTGCCTATTTCACTTAAGACATTACTATTATAGGTAGTGCGCACTTTATTTTTAATCGCTTTTACGGTTGCTTCGCCAGCAGCTATATTTACGCCGGAACTTACATAATTCAAGTTATCGTTTAGGTTGTCCATTTAATCAGAAGTTCCTTGGATTTATCAATTTCCTCTTTGGAAATACCATTTAACCCATTTACACTAAAATCAGAAACATTCATAGCCGCAACAACCGTTCCATACAAAACGGCTTCTCTGATGATCGCATGATTGATGATATCAAAGTTTGCCAGATATCCCATAAAAGCGCCTGCAAAACTATCTCCGGCGCCAGTGGGGTCTTTAACTTTTGCTACTGGGTAAGCAGGAGCAAAAAACATATCATTATGGGAAATTGCCACCGAACCGTATTCCCCTCTTTTTACGATAACCCATTCAGGACCCAAAGATAGTATATCCTTAGCGGCAGAATAGATATCCGCTTTATGGGTATAGTCCCGAATCTCATCTTCGTTCATAAAAACGATGTTTACTTTTCGGAGCACTTTTTCTATTTCTTCCGGGCACAGGTTTATCCAATAATTCATTGTATCGCAAGCTAAATGAACATAACCCGAAACCTGATTTAGCACTTTTAATTGCAAAGCTGGGTGAATATTAGCCAGTAATAAACTGCGGCAGCATTTACAGCTATCAGGAAGCTGAGGGGCAAAATCTGCAAAAACATTTAGCTCGGTGGATAGTGTTTCCACTCTATTCCAATTTAGATAATTGCCACTCCAGCGAAAGGTCTTGCCTTCTTTTACTTCCAGCCCGTCAAGATTGATGCCATTCTTTTGTAATAAATTCAAGTAATCAATCGGGAAATCCATACCTACTACACCGACAATATGAGTATCCGTAAAATGCGAAGAGGATATGGCTCCATAAATGGCAGAGCCACCTAAAGCATCACAGACCTCACCGGCAGGAGTGGAAATGCTATCCAGTCCTATCGAACCAACGATCACTAAACTCAAGGTGTTTTCTCCGTTTGCAGAGTATCCGTTTTTACAGTGTCCGTAACACTTGCAGAGGGAGTTACCGTTACCCTTTTAGAATTTCCCAAATGATTCATAACATATAATATGGCAACCAGAGCAATAACCATAATAATCAGTTTAGGCCAATTATATGCTTTCTTGCGTTTTTCTTGCCAGCGGTCATTCATTTTATCGTTAAAATCGTCCATTTTCACCTCTCAGATCTTAGTTCTGCCAGAAAGGAAGCAAAACGATGTATTCCTTCTTTGATGTTTTCCATACTGTTAGCATAAGAGAAACGCACGGTTCCTTCCATTCCAAAAGAATTTCCCGATACTAAAGCGACAAAATATTTGTCAAGCAGTTTAGCACAGAATTCATCGGATGTTTTGATATTTTGGTTATTATTTTGCAGATACCAATTTATCCCCGGCATCAGATAAAATGCGCCTTGCGGTTTAAAACAGGTTATCTGGGGAAGTTTGATTAATTCTGCATACAGAAAATCTCTGCGGCGCATAAATTCACTACGCATCTTTTCAATGGAATCGTCCTCTTCTTTTAAAGCCGTTACACAAGCATATTGGGTAATGGAATTCACGCAAGAAGTTGTATGTTCTTGAACCATTCCAGCGGCAGCAATAATTGGAGCGGGACCGGCAGCATAACCAAGACGCCAACCCGTCATTGCATAAGCTTTGGATACTCCATTTATGACAACGGTTCTTTCTTTCATTTCTTCGCTGATGGAGGCAATGGATATATGTTTTGCCTCGTCATAAACCAAGCGTTCATATATTTCGTCAGAAATTACCAAAATGTTATATTTAATACAAATCTCGGCTATAGCTTCAAGTTCTGCTTGCGTGTAAACTGCGCCGGTTGGATTTCCGGGAGAATTTAAAATAAGCACTTTAGAGCAGGGATTTTCGGCGATGGCATTTTTTAGCGCAGTGGGTTTAATTTTATAGCCATCTTCTTCGCGAGTGGGTATATAAACAGGTTCAGCATTTGCCAAAGCGACCTGATAGGGATAACTTACCCAATAGGGGGCTGCCATCAAAACTTGATCTTTTGCATCGCATACGGCAGTTAATACATTTACTATGGATGCCTTGGCTCCGGGGGAAACTAAAATTTCCTTAGGCAAATACTTCAGATTGTTATCCTTCAGCAATTTGTCACAAATTGCCTGTCTCAATTCCGGAATTCCAGCATTATTGGTATAACGCGTATGATTATGGTCAATAGCTTTATGAGCAGCAACTTTAATGTATTCCGGAGTGTTAAAATCTGGTTCTCCCACACTGAAACTGATCACATCAATTCCAGCATCAGTCATTTCTTTTGCCTTTGCGGACAAGCTAAGCGTCGGCGAGGGCTTAATCAATCGGCAGCGGTTGGATAGTTTAATAGCCATCTTAACCTCCATCTATCATTTTTTTTGTTTTTTATTATGTGCAGCTAACAGTAAAACATAGGCAACGGTATTAACGATATCTTCTACAGAACAACCTCTGGATAAATCACTGGCGGGAGCATCCAGACCTTGTAAAATGGGACCTATTGCCTTTATTTTACCAAAGTATTGAACCAGTTTATAGCCAATATTTCCTGCTTGTAAATCGGGAAAAATAAAAGTATTGGCTTTACCGGCAATAGAACTGCCGGGCGCCTTTCTTTTTGCCACTTCAGGAATGATAGCGGCATCCACCTGTAATTCACCGTCAAACTCAAAATCCACTTTTCTTTCCGTCAAGATGGCTTTTGCTTCAATCACTTTATTGATCAGTTCATCTTTAGCGCTGCCTAAGGTCGAAAAAGAGAGCAAAGCAACTTTGGGTTCATCTCCAATAATTGCTTTCCGCGTTAAAGCAGTACTTATAGCTATATCGGCAAGCTGTTCAGAAGTTGGATTGGGAACTACAGCACAATCGGCAAATAAAAAGACCCGTGCCTCACCCCTAAAATCTGGAACGGGCATAATAAAAGTACTGGAAACGGTTTTTAAACCGGGCATAACTCCAATCACTTGTAAAGCGGCTCTTAAAACATCAGCCGTGGTATTGGCAGCTCCGGCAACCATTCCATCCACTTTTTTATCTTTAACCATAAATGCACCAAAATAAAGGGGATTTCTAACCGTTTCCAATGCTTGGCTTTCAGTTATTCCTTTATCTTTGCGTTTTAAATAATATGCTTTGGCATAAGCAGCAAGGTCATCCGCGGTCTCAGGATCTATAATGGTAATGTTTTTCAGTTCTATTTTCAAGGCAGAAGCATCTTTCCTAATCTTGTCTTCTTTGCCCAATAGCACTATTTTTGCCAAACCTTCTTGCCCAATTTGAGCGGCAGCGGTTAACATACGGGAATCAAATGCTTCCGGCAATACAATACTACCGCAGGTCTCTTTCGCTCTTTTTTTTACATCATCTAAATTAAACATAATATTTCCTAACTATCCGTTTCCGAAACTATCAGTGACAGATCGGCAACTCTTAAAAATTCTTTTTTTACTTCTTTCAGCAAGGAATGTCTATTATTACGCAGTTCCATATCATCACAATTTACCAACACCGCATCAAAAAAGTTATCTATCACTTTTCCGAAATCAATCAGCAACTGCAGAGCCAGGGAATAATCCTTTTCCTGCAAGGCAGCATCGATATTTTGATGCAGAATTTGTAATGCTTTATAAAGTGCAATTTCTTCCGGCTCGCTTAATTTGTCAATGCTGAAAGGGACAAAATCAACGGTATCGGCAATAATATTGGCGGCTCTTTTAAAGCCGATGACCAAATGGATAAATTCTGGTTTGCTTTTCAATTCGTTCAATGCCCTGGCTCTGTTTTCCAGATCATAAATATGGCTTTTATCGATGTGCATAACGCTATCTATTACATCATAAGCGATACCGTTTGTTTTCAACAAGCCCACAATTCTTTGTTCCAGAAAAGCAGAGAGATTTATTTTGGCGTCATTTTCCGTTTCCGTCTGCTCGCTGATTAGTTCCAATGCTTTATCTGCCAAAGAAAACAGATCTATATCCCATTTTCGGGAACTAATAATTTGCACTATTCCATTGGCAGCACGCCTAAGAGCAAAAGGATCTCCACTTCCAGTAGGCAACATACCAATCGCGATAATTCCAGCCACAGAATCCATTTTATCGGCTATAGCCACTAAAGCTCCGCTTAAAGAGGCAGGCATATCATCTGCAGATCCGCGGGGCATATAATGTTCATAAATGCCTTCCGCCACTTCTTTATCTTCACCTGAAACCAAAGCATACTGTTTTCCAATATAGCCCTGCAGTTTAGTAAATTCTTTTTCTCCCAGCATATTGGTGACTAAATCGGCTTTACAGAGTTCTGCACAGCGCAGCGCTCTCTTTTTTTCCTCCAGCGTAAGCTGAAGTTCTTCAGCAAGATAGCTAACCAGTTTAATTATCCGCTTGGTTTTGGAAGCCATCGTTCCCAATTTTGCCTGAAAAATAACCAAATCCAAATGCTGCGTCCAATATTCCAAAGGGTATTTCGTATCTTCGTTCCAATACCACAAAGCATCTGCCAGACGGGCATTCACCACTTTTTCATTGCCTTGTTTTATTACCTGTGAAGCAGCGGGATCTCCATTGGAAATAAAGACAAACTTATTGCTTAATTCACCTTTCTTATCCTGCACGGCGAAGTATTTCTGATTTTGGCTTATGGTGCTGATTATAATTTTGGCAGGCAAGGAAAGATATTTTGCTTCAAATTCACCCGAAACCGCAGTAGGATATTCCACCAAATTTACCACCGTTTCCACTAAAGCATTGTCTTTTATAATCTGGTAATCGCCTTCCGGAAAAATTTGTTTTAGCTGTTTTATTATTTCCTCTCGGCGTTGTTCTCTATCGGCAATCACTTTAAATTCCAACAGCTTGGGTAGATATTCCGCAGCATTATGAATCGTAATAAAATTATCCAAACCCAAATAGCGATTTCCAAAACTGACATTCCCACAAGGAATACCCCAGAAATCAAGATGGACAGGACTCTCATTCCACAAAATCAACAACCATCTTAAAGGACGGGAAAAAGCAAAAGTGGGCTCTTTCCAAATCATCTTTTTTTCAAACGGTATCTGTGAAATCATCTCCGGAATCCATTTCTGCAGCAATTCCACAGTTGAATTCCCCGGTTTTACATATTTAACGGCAAGAAATTTGCCTTTATCGGTCTCCTGAATCAAAACAGCGCTTTCATCCACCTGATTCTTTTTCAGAAATCCTTTGCCCGCATTGGTTAAATTACCTTCCTCGTCATAAGCGAGACGCATTGCGGGACCTGTTTTTACAATTTCCTCATCCAGTTGCTGAGCATCCGGCTCCATAACATCTAAAAATATCCGGCGGGGAGTGCCACTAACTATATAATTGAGACAGTGAAGTTTATTCTCTTTTAAAAAGAGGGCAAATGCTTCCTTCACACTTTTGCAGGCAATGGTTAATTGTTTTTCGGGAAGCTCTTCCACTCCCAATTCAAGTAAAAACCTGTTTTGTTCCAAATGTAACCTATTACCTTAGTTTAGATTATAGCGTAAGCTAACTTGATTGGTTAAGCCCAAATCACCATAAGAGGATATTGCATAGTCAATTGCGTAATTTTTCCAGAGCCAACCCAGCCCCAAACTGATTCCGGAAGTCCAACCCATACTTCCACCCATCGAATAATCACCGGCATTTGTCTTGAAACCGCCTCTCAAAACAAGCGCAGGATGGATGCGTTGCTCAATGCCAAGTTTGCCTATGAAATTTTCTCCCGTCGCTTTAGTTAAATCTATATTCAAAAGAGAATTAGCACCTGCATTTATGCCCAAACCGACCCCGTAGGTAACTGGGATGCCTTCAGAATATTTATTATCGGTATAATGGCTTAATTGAAAACCCAGATTGCGCGCACTAAGACCCACTTTAACTCTTTCATTGGGCGTATGATGTAAAATGCCAACATCGATCAAAGCGGCAGTGGCTGATTTACCATCAATTTGATCCAGAACAAGTTTTACGCTTCCACCTGCATCCAAAGCGGGGCTAACAAATTTTGCCACGGCAAAACCGGCTGCGATATCTTGCGCACTGAATGTATCATCCAGTTCAATAAATTCTCCATTAGGTCCTATATCCGTTCTATCAATGGAACCGGAATTCCAATAATTTAGATAAAATCCGTAGGAAGTATAAATGTTTTTGGGAACTACATAACCGACAGAACCACCTCCGGAACCGACAAAATGGTCTGCAAGCGTTGTGAATGCACCTTTATTTTCTATGCGAATCAAGGTTGCCGGATTAAATTGCATTCCATCAAAATTCATATTTCTACCAAGCATTGCCTGCCCCATCGCATTTGCCCGGGCAGAATATATTATCTTCAAAGTGGAAAAACCGGTAGTTCCGGCATCCTGATGTTGAGCCATTAAAGGCATTAAAATAAGAAAGCTAAACGCCAAGCTGAGTGCGTAGCTTTTCTTCCAGAACCTGAACTTTTCCATATAAGTCCCTTTCATCATTGGCTTGCAATAATGCTTCACGGTTTTCTTCTTGCCTCAAAAATTCTGAGAGCGAGCGTAATATCTTCATATAGTCCTGATTCGAACTTTGGGGAACGGCAATCATAAAAACCAGATTTACCGGCAAATTATCTAAACTGGAAAATTCCAATCCCTTGCGTATCATACAAACAGCTATTCTTAAACAACTTACCGTTAAATCTCGCGCATGCGGAATTGCTATTCCTCTTCCGATACCCGTACTCATTATTTCTTCTCTTCCTTTTACTGCCGCCAAAAAACGATCGGGAAAACTTAAACAACCGCTTTCTGAAAGCAGGTCTGCCATATATTGCAGGCAGGCATTTTTGTTATCAAACTTATCTACTATTTTCACTATCTCCGGCATAAAAAGCTTGTTCATTGTCTCACCATAAATTTTTGTAAAATGCACTTTTTTTTTAAGTGCCGTTATCGTCAACCAAAATTCTCCCTTTCTTGGTCAGTGCCAAGTTCGCAAATGGGAACTGACTTCTCTCAGAATTATCAATTGCTGATAACCTATATCACTTCTGTATCCTGCCTTCTTTTTGCCCCTCTACCGCTCAAGAATTTCCCGAACGCTTCCCGAATGGCGATACGGGATGCTTATGGGATGCTTACGGGCAGTTTCAGGGTGGCAAGTAAGAAATGAATGGGAACCAAAGAAAAATTGACTTTATGTCTGTAAGCAAGGAGGTGAAAAATTACTTCAAAGATTACATCCAGAGAGATTCATAATTGTAACGCAGTAGCCAATTTAATATAGGTGCGAAAAGAGTCGGAAAGGGTCTAATTAAACCAAATGCTGCCTAAAGATTTTAGCACTTCCTTGCTATAGACACAAACCAAATAAGGGACTGCAAAATAAGGCAAAATCCTTTTCTCCTACGGGTAAAATAGGCAGTTCATTGAAGGGTGGCTACCGATAAATTATAAGGCAAAAAATATGCCCTCTTCATTATCCATATATATACGCCAGCGGATGGAAAAGATTTGACAAAAAAAACTATCTTAAAAGGTTGGCTTAGGATTTTAGATATTTGTAGCGTTCAAAATTTATGATGTTAGCCGCTATCCCCAAAAAAAATATTATGAGAGAAAAATGCGAACTTTTGATGCTGTTCTTCCCTATTTGAAGAAGAGCTACACCCGGATTTTGGGTGGATTGATAATGCTGATATTGGTCGATCTGGTGCAACTTGCCGTCCCGAAAGTGATGCAGTATGCCATAGATCACATCCAAGAAAGGACAATAGATTCCAGAGGTCTGGCTTGGATAGGGCTGATTATATTCGGATTTGCCATAGCGGTGATGGTGTTAAGATATTTTTGGCGCATTCTCATTATTGGCAATTCCTACCTTATCGAAAAAAGTTTGCGTCAAGATTATTACGATCATCTGCTTACTTTGTCCCAGAACTTTTTCAACAAAAGTAAAACTGGAGACCTGATGGCATACGCTACAAACGATTTGAATGCGGTTCGGATGCTTTTTGGAATGGGGTTAATTTCGGCGATGGATATCGTGTTGATGACCATTGCCTCTTTTTCTTTTATGGTGTCTATAAATGCTAAATTGACCTTGCTGGCAATTATCCCTATGCCTTTTATCTCATTAACCGTTATGTATTTTGGCAGAAAAGTGCATACTCGTTTCAGAGCTGTGCAACAAAGTTTCGCCACTTTAAGCGGAAGAGTTCAAGAAACCATTTCCGGCATCAGAATTGTGAAGGCATTCTGTCAGGAAAAAACTGAACTGAAAAAAATAGATAATGTGGCGCACGATTTTGTGAATCAAAATTTGGGGCTTGCCAGGATTGCCGGTGTTTTTCATCCTTTAATGGGCTTGATCATTAGCATCAGTATGATCATCACTATTTATTTTGGTGGACAAGCTGCCATTCGGGGTGAAATTAGCGTGGGTGGTTTCATCGCTTTCTTCCAATATCTTGGAATGTTGGTGTGGCCTATGATTGCCATTGGCCAAATTGTAGATATGTATCAAAGAGGAACTGCCTCCCTAAAACGCTTGAACGATATTTTTGAGGTAAAAGCTGAAATTGACGATGACTCAGCCGATAAAAGCATCACTAAGCTCGCAGGAAAAATCCTCTTCAAAAATTTGTCGTTCCGTTATGAACCTAATTTGCCCTTAATTTTTAATGACATCACTGCCGGCATAGACGCAGGAAAAACTTTGGCTGTCGTGGGTCCAACCGGTTGTGGAAAAACTACCTTGATCGAGCTTTTGGTAAGAATATATAATCCACCCCGAAATAGCATCTATATAGATGATTATGAACTTTATACCATACCTTTGAATGTTCTAAGAAGAGATGTAATTTTGGTGCCTCAAGATATTTTTCTGTTTTCAGAATCCATTGCGGATAACATTCGGTTAAGCAATCCGCAAGCTTCCGATGAAGAAGTTTTTGAAGCAGCTAAAACAGCTCAGGTATATGATGAAATTATGGAATTTGAACATAAATTCGAGACCATTGTCGGAGAAAGAGGCGTTACTCTTTCAGGAGGACAAAAACAACGCGTAGCTATTGCCAGAGCGTTACTTACCAATCCACAGGTTTTAATTTTGGATGATGCTCTTTCGGCTGTAGATACGAAAACCGAACGCAAAATTCTGGAATGTTTGATCGAAATCAGAAAAGGAAAAACCACTCTGATCATCGCTCACCGGATATCGTCTTTACAACATTCTGATCTGATCATTGTTTTGAATGATGGAATCATCGCTGAACGAGGAACTCATCAAGACCTCTTGCTAAAAGGTGGCATATATAAAGACCTTTACGAAAAACAAAGAATCCGAGCACGCTTGGAAGGAGAAGAAGAATAATGCATGGTGGCGGAGGTCACTCAGGACAAGGCGCTTATTTTGAAGATGAGCTGAAAAACAAATTCTACGATAGACGACTCTTCAGAAATATGCTGCATTACTTGAAACCCTACCTAAACAGGGTTATTCTTTCTTTTGTCTTTTTAATGGTGATTTCTGCCGCTGAAGTCATTATACCCTTAATTCAAAGGTCAGCCATTGACGATTATATCGTGTCCGATAAATCAATTGCCGTTTTTACCAATCAAACTGATTATCAAGCTTTTATCCAGCGTTATCAAAAAACTAAACTAAAAGAATATCATTATGGCGATAACCACTTTCTGATTATCAATGCCAAAGACAGGAACAAAATTAACCGCTCCGATCTGGACGCATTGAAAGTAAAAGGCATTTTAAAAGAAGAAACGGTTTATCTGATAACTGCCAAAGATAAAAATATGAACATCCTGAAACAGTATCTTCCCGAAAACCTAAATCCCAATCTACCAAAACTTTCCGGATGGTTCAAAATTGATTCCAATACGATTGCCGTCCCCAAGGATGAGCTGAAAAAAATACCGAATAATAAACGCTTGGAAGTTCGTTCAGATGCCTCGGAAAAATTGCTGGTTTTAGCTATTATCTTCTTGATAATTATTATCTTACGCTTTATAGCCAGTTATTTTCAGACGATTTTTACGGCATATTTTTCCCAAAATGCGATGGCTGATTTAAGACATGATGTTTTTGCCCATTTGCAAAAAATGCCCACTAAATTTTTTGATACCAATCCCGTTGGCAGATTGGTAACCCGAGTTACCAACGATATCGGAGCTATAGATGAAATGCTGGCTTCAGGAGTGATAACTCTTATCCAAGATGTGGTTTTAATCATCACGATCGTCATATTAATGTTGGCATTGAATTGGCGTCTGGCAATAGTAAGTTTCAGTATCCTACCCTTGGTAATCTGGGTGATTGTTATCTTCCGTAAAAAAACCAGAGTGGTGTATCGCGAAGTGCGTAAACATCTTGCAGTTCTAAATGCTACTTTGGCAGAGCATATTGAAGGACAAAAAATAATCCGACTCTTCAACCAGTATTTTCATAAACGCCAAAATTTTGCTTCCATCAATCAAAAATACTATCTTGCCTCTGTTAAACAGATTCGCTTATTTGCCTTCTTCCGACCTATCATTCATGTATCTTCACAAATTGCAGTTGCCTTGATCATCTGGTATGGAGGAGGCAAAATATTACAAAATGTTATCACAATAGGTCTGCTGATGGCTTTTACCCAGTATATTCAAAAACTTTTTGAGCCCATAAATGACTTTTCAGAAAAATTTAACTTCTTGCAAAGCGCAATGGCAAGCGCTGAAAGAATATTTAATTTATTGGCGTTGACTCCTGATGATTATAGAGAAGAAAAACACAAAAACATTAAACTGGATGGCGAAATAGAATTTGAAAATGTGTGGCTCGCCTACAATGAAGAAGAATGGATACTAAAGAATATCTCCTTCAAGGTTGCGCCGGGAGAAAAAATAGCTCTCGTAGGCCATACAGGCAGCGGTAAAACATCCATTGTAAACTTGATTTTGGGTATGTATCCTTACCAAAGAGGCAGAATTTTGATAGACGGTGAAGATATCCATAATTATTCTTTGGCAGACCTGCGTAAAAATGTCGGAATCGTTCAACAAGATGTTTTCCTCTTCTCCGGCAATATCAAAGATAATATTGCTCTAAATAATACAGAACTTAGCGACGAGGAAATTATCAGGGTCTCCAAATATGTAAATGCCGATAAATTCATCAGTCAATTGCCTCAAGGTTATTACGAACCAGTTATGGAAAGAGGCGCAACTCTTTCTACGGGACAAAGACAGCTGATTGCTTTTGCCAGAGTTTTGGCTTATGATCCTAAAATTTTTATTTTGGATGAAGCAACTTCCAATATCGACACTGAAACGGAACTGTTAATTCAAGACGCCTTAAATAAAGTAATCAAGGGTAGAACTTCCATTATAATTGCCCATCGCCTTTCCACCATTCAAAATGTGGACCGCATTTTAGTTTTGCATAAAGGTGAAATCGTGGAAGAAGGTTCCCATTTTGATCTGCTGGATAAAAAGGGAATGTATTATGACTTATACCGTCTTCAATACACCTAAAAAATCCGGTGTGCCTGTAAAAAGTGATTGACAGATTTAGGGCTTTGAAATATATTATAAAAAAAGGAAAATGAAGTTTGTCACCGAGAGTGATAATTTTGTCTCCCTATATTATATAGAGTGTATGCAGTAAAACCGGTCAGATATTTATGCTCGATGAACGATGTCTGGTTGTTCTCTACTTGCTAAATGAATAATCACCTGTATTTTTAAGGGTTACTTATTGATGGTTTTGGAAGAGAATGACACGATGTTCGCCATCCCTCTGCGGTTAAGACATACAAATAAAAAATGAACATTATTTGATCTATAAGGAGGATCAATGAAAAAGTATTGGCTGATCATCTTAGCCCTTACATTCATTACAGCCATCTTTGCAAATGGCAGCCGCTATGAAGTAGTTGCTTATAGCGAGGATTTTGAATCTGGAGCCACTGGTTGGACCCACTATGACGGTGCCGTGTCTCCTAATAATTGGCATATTTATAATGCTGGCGGAACTCAAGGAAATGTCTGGTGGATGGGAGATCCCGCACTTGCTCAGGGAGCCAATATTGGTGGTTATTACAATCATCAATATCTTGTTTTGGATACCCCGGCACGGACTTTGACCGCTGCCAATGCCACTTTAACTTTCAAACTTCGTCACAATTTGGAAAGCCCTACCGGAGCAACTGCTCCTTATACTGGATGGGATGCTTGCAATGTAAGAATTTCCACGAATGGAGGAACTACCTGGACCCCCATAACTGGAACCCCCACTTATGATATGACCTCTGCTTATTCTTTCGGTTTTGAACATGGTGAAGGTGCAGGCATACCTGGTTGGGGTGGTGTCCGTGAATGGACTACAGCCACTTTTGACCTTAGTGCGTATGTTGGCCAAAGCGTGAAAATTCGTTTTGCCTTTGCTTCCGATCCTGCCTACTGCACAAGTGACGCACCTGCAATGTTTGGAATGATGGTAGATGATATCAGTGTTGGCGGATATAGCAATAATGGAGTGGATGATGGTCAAATGACTTGGACTTCATTAGTTCCCCAAGGCGGGGATATTTGGAATCTGGGAACCGATACAACAGCTCCTTCACCCACACATTGTATGATCAATCAGAATGCTTCAGGTAGCTATAACATTAATATGATGAATTATTTAGTAAGCCCACCCATTACATTACCCACAAGTGGAGATATTCGCGCTGACTTTATGGTTATGGGTAGTTTTACCGATCCTAATACTTTCCCTGATGTAGATTACTGGGGTTGGGAATTTTCTGTAAATAACGGAGTTAGCTGGCATTATATGAGTAACCCTAATGACGATCCGAATGGAAACAATTATGTTTACAGTGATGCACCTACTGTTTGGACTTCTATGATTGAGGGCTATTCTCTCGATGGTTATATCACTAATTATCATGGCCAGACAGCTATCTTCCGTTGGTTTTTCAAATCCGATGCTGATACTCCCAGTGGAACAGGTATCCGCATTGACGATTTCAAGATTTATAACGACATCATCGTGGCTGCACCTGAAAATCTGGAAGGAACCGTTTCCGAAAATTCAGTTTCCCTTACCTGGGCTGCTCCCGGTAGTGGCGGTGGTGGCGGAGAAGAGGGCTGGATTTATTATTGTGGAGATCCCTCTGCCAATGCCATCGGAACCGATGCCGCTGCTGATTTTGATGTAGCTGCCAAATGGGATCCCCTGGGTGATACGAACAGTATCTATCCTTATGTGGGAATGAATATTACTAAGATTAAATTTGTTCCAGCCGAGCCCACTTCAATGTGTTCTTATTCAGTCCGTATTTGGACTGGTGCTTCAGGCGTCATGGTTTATGATCAGCCCGTAAGCACAATCACCGAAGATGGCTGGAATGAAGTTATTCTTACCACTCCTTACACTATTCCTTCGGGAACTGCTGTCTGGGCCGGTTTCCGTTGCAATACAACAGGTGGTTTTCCTGCCGGTTGTGATGCCGGACCTCAAATTGATGGCTACGGAAATATGATTCGTTTTAATGGCGTTTGGGGAACTCTTATTCAACAAAGTGCAACGCTTACCTACAATTGGAATATTCAAGTTTATGTTGCTGATGCCAATGGTAAAGAATATGTACTTGGCGAGCTTCCTATGAACGATACTTTTGCCGAAGGCACTTTGGGCGTTGGTTATAATGAACCCACTCGCGACCGCGAAGTAACTGCCTACAAGATTTATCGTGACAGCGAATATCTTGCCCAGGTAAATGGCGATGTATTAACTTACACTGATGCTAATGTAGCCGGTGGAACACACACTTACTATGTAACAGCAATGTATGGAACAAACGAATCCAGCGCTTCCAATACTATTACTATATTCGTATTACCAGAAAATTACTTCGAATTACATCATGATGATGGAACCTCCGAACTTGGCTTCAGCGTTGGAGCCGCCAAGCAAATGGCAGTTAAATTCTCTCGTTCTGGTCAATTCAGTGTAAGTTATATTAAAGTATATGTCGATTCAATTGGTACTGCACCTATAATTGTGCGTGTTTTTGACGCCAGTGGAACAGGTGAAACACCCGGTGGACAAGCAATTGTTCAATATCAATATCCTCTTGCTTCCATAGTTCAAGGGTGGAATTATATTGCCCTGCCAACTGTAGCTCAATTTACGGATGCCCCCTTCTATGTAGGTATTTTGGAAACTACAAATGCCTGCAAGATTGGTTTGGATACCAGTTCTAACGGCTTCAGCTACAAAAAGATTTCCACCAATTGGGAACCTGTAACTAACGGTGAAATTATGATTCGTCCGATTGTTATGGGTGGCCAAGCCGGAGAAGATCCCATTCTTCCAACTATAGTTCTGGATGCAAAGAACTATCCTAATCCTTTCAATCCCGAAACTACCATCCACTTCAGTTTACCTGAAAGCGGACCTACCAGCGTAAAGGTTTACAACCTGAAAGGACAATTGATTCGGACTTTAGTGAACGGCAATATGAATGCCGGCAATCAGAAGATTGTTTGGAACGGTATGGACGATAACAATCAGACAGTCGCCAGCGGATTATATTTTTACCGGGTAACCAATGTCGGCAAGAGTATTACGCGTAAAATGCTACTGTCCAAATAAATAGGTAGCAAGAGTTGAGAAAACTCTATCTTAAAAAAAGCTACTAAAAGTTAATAAACCAACAGTAAGAAACCCCGCAAATAAAGCGGGGTTTCTTTTTTCTCGTTTTGCTATTTTTTTTAGTCCTTCTGAATTTGCTTTTATTCTCTACCGAGGCATTATTCCATCGCCCAAAAGTGAAGGGCAGAGAAAGTCCTTACTTGTCACACGCGATTTAGCTTTATAACTCTGTAACGCATCAGTAACAATTCCGTAACGAAATAAGAGCAGTGTTACGGCAGTGTTACTGGGTCGTTAAAGATTCCTCTGTGTGACAAGCAATTAGCTAATTCCCAAGAGTTAGCATGGAGGCAAATGGCTGGGAAACATATTCCCGCTGCATTGTTTGGGCTAAACTGCCGTGAATTATCTGCCTTTATGTGGATGCTCCTGTTTTTGCTTTGTCATTGATGCACTAAAAAAGTGTTCAGAGATGGGATGAATGCTTGCTTATCAGACCCTGCGTCACTTTTTTCTTGCAGTAAATGCACCCATAAAAAGTATTGTTATTAGGAACAGATTCTGTTCTTGTTTTTTTGAGGAGTGAAAAGTGAAATACAAAATTCCGAGTATAATAATAATATGTCTGTTGTGGACACTTGCCCTGATGGCTGCCAAGCCAGACCCAAAAGCCGTAGTCGGTAAAATTGGTGATAGAGAATACAGCTACAAAAACTTCAATGATGGTTTTAAAGCTTATTTACAGTATTACGGAAAAGGCAGGACTCTAACCAAGCAAGATAGCATTAAATTGAACAATCAATACTGGGAAGAACTGGTTGGGATATATGTTTATGACCAGGCGATCAAAGCCGGCAAAATAAAAGTGACCGATGCTGAGCTGGAAGCAGAAATTAAGAAAAACATTCCTGCTGAAATAAAACAACTGAAGGATTTCCAAAGCAACGGCAAATTTGATAAAACCAAATATGAACAGGCATTAAAAGATCATCCCGATTTCAAAAACCAAGTAATTAGTTATGTGCGTGAACTATACAGCTACAATAAATTGATCAAAACCATAAAATCCGAAGTTAAAGCAAATCCGGACAGCGTCCAAAAAACTTGGCTATATAATAATGACTATGCAGACGCCCAAATTATTTATTTTAATTATAATGAGCTCACCCAAATAAATGCCACAGAAGATGAAGCGAGAGAATTTTATGATGCTCATAAGGAAGAATTCAAACGCCAAAATGGACGCAGCTATTTAATCGCCCGGTTCGCCGGAAACCTAAGTAAAATGGAGAATTCTGCCACTAAGGCACAAGAAAATAAAGCTCAGAGCACTGCTTTATTTAATAGAGCCAAAGAAATCGGTTTGCAAAAAGCAGCTACCGAAATGAACATTTCTATTGAAGAAACCCCCTATTTTAATGCACAGGATCAAATAATTCCGCTCGTAGGGAGAGCTCCCAATTTGATTTCTTTTGCTTTCCAAAATCCGATTGGTTCAATTCCCGATATTTATTATGCTCCCACTGGCGATATTTTGGTGCTGGAACTAAGAAGTGAAATACCGGAATATTATATTGATTTTGAGCTTAAAAAACAAGAAATGACCATCAAAGCCACTCGGGCTAAGCGAATGTTGGCTATGGAAAATTATGTGCAGGATTTTAAGCAAAAAGAAACTCCCGAAACATATTTACAGGCAGCTGCCAGAGATAGCATCGCCATTATTGAAGCGGAAAAAGTGCTTGCCAACGGCGAAATAAAACCTTTAGGCAAAATTCCCGCTCTCAATGAAGCAATTTTAAATACTCCTGTTGGCTCTTTCACTCCGTTTATTGAAAATGATAAACACTGGTATCTTGCTTTGGTGACCAAGCGAGAACATCCTGATTTATCTGTCTGGGAAAAAGATAAGGCAAAAATCATCGCTGCCGCCGAAGAAGAACTTCAAGAAGATCATTTGAATAAATGGTATATTGAACAACGCAATAAAATTCAGATAATCGATAACCGGAAGGATTTTTACGAACTGCTGATTCCCATAAAGTTATAACGATATAAAGATCAGAAGGACTTCCGTGGCTATAAATATAGCCGAGTTTGGAAATTTGGCAAAGTAATAAATGGCGCCCATAAAAATGTCCTTATATTTCTCTCATCCTGTTCAGCTTGGGACTATTCTTGTCTTATAGCTGCGATAATTTTTTCTATAAGTTCAATCGTGTGGCAATTCTGAAAGTAGCAGATTTTGATTGACTTTCTCCAACCTCCATTTAAAGTGGCATTAATAAAAAAAAGGGACTGCATTATGAAAAAAATCATCTTCCTTCTATTCCTTATTGCTGGCAGTTTAGCTCTGCCTGCTCAAACCGGACTTTTCAATTTAAGCTATGCCATTCCCATTGAAGAGGCAGATTCATTGCTTGCTTTAAGTAACTTTTATACGAATAACTTAAACGATAATTTCGTGCGTTACTACCCTAAAGAAGGCAATTTTGTAGATGCCATATTGGTTTTCGTAGAGCCGACAACGAGAAGAATGATCGGGTGGTTCATCAAATATAATCCCAATAACACGGAAGAAGATGATGCTTATGTTCTAAAAACCCTGCAGGAAATGCATGGCAAAAATAATCATTACGATGAAGAAACAAGCCAGTTGATTTGGTTTTTATCCACAACCCGCACAGTGCATATAATGTATGCTGATGATAATAGTTTAACGGTGCTTTATTACGATTCCTATTTTCCCGATCTTTTTCGCCTTCCGGATAAAAATAACCCAGAAATGAAGTCCGAAACACAAGCAATAATTCCTCCCGCTGATTCTAAGATGTCTTCCGATTCTAATGAGGAATGAGAATAGAAAATTGCCCCAATAAATTTACTGCTGTTGTTCTCAGCTAAACAGGCACAAAAAAAATTAACTTGACCTTTATGTGCCTTTTTTATAAAGAGTAAAAACAAAGATGGAGTTATAATGAAAATACATTTCAGAGATGTGCAAAGTGGAAATGTGGAAGCCAGAGCTATTATAGAAATAGCAGAGGGCGTTTTTTTAAATGAAGTTACGATCTTGAATATTGAGGGTGAACTGATTGTGGAATTTCCGCGCAAGAGTTTTGTAGGAAAAACGAAACGGACTTATTATATAGATATAGTTACTTTTGAAGATAACGATAAACGCATCGTGTGGGAACTGGAAATTAAAGACGCCTATAAAGAATGGCGTAAAACCAACAAAAAAGTATTAATTTACGAAGAAACCTAAAAAAAATAAAACAAGGAGTATCAAAATGATCACTGATTTGCAAAACATCCTTTCGACTAACATCAAGGGTATGAAACGCTCTGCTATCCGTGAATTATTGAAGTTTCTTGGGCAACCCGGCTTGATATCATTTTCAGGTGGTTTTCCCAGCCCCCTTACTTTTCCGGTCGCAGAGCTGAAAAGTATTATGGCTGAAGTTATGGATAACGAAGCGGCTTTTGCTCTTCAATATGGAACAACCGAAGGTGATGATTTATTACGCACTATGTTGGCAAACCGTTATAAAGCCAATGGCATAGATGTAACTAAAGATAATATCATCATTACTACCGCTTCCCAACAAGCATTGGACCTGATTTCCAAAATGTTCATTGACCCAGGCGATTATGTAATCGCTGGTTTACCTTCCTATTTGGGAGCCCTACAAGCTTTTGGTTCTTATGGAGCTAATATGATTGGCATTCCAATGGATGATGAAGGTGAAGATCCAAACCTTATGGAACAAGCATTAAAAGACCTTGCCGCTAAAGGTAAAAAACCCAAATTTATCTATTTAATCCCAGATTTCCAAAATCCGGCTGGAATAACAATGAGCGAACGCCGTCGGAAAGACATTCTGGAACTGGCTCATAAATATGATGTTCTGATCCTGGAAGATAGCCCTTATCGCGAACTTCGCTATGAAGGCGAATCTCAAAAAACCCTGTATGAATTGGACGGAACCGGACAAGTAGTTATTTTGGGAACTTTTAGTAAAATCTTCTGCCCCGGTTTCAGAATTGGCTGGGTAGTTGGTCATCCCGATATTTTGGATAAAATCGTGGTTGGCAAACAAGCGACTGATCTTTGTACACCCCCCTTCACGCAAAGAATTGCTGCCCGCTATATGGAAAAGGGTTATTTGGATCCCAAAATTAACGAAATTAAGAAAATGTATTCCGTTAAACAAAAAGGGATGCTGGAATCCTTGGAAAAATATATGCCTGCCGAAATGAAATGGACTCATCCCGAAGGTGGTTTGTTCTTGATGGTTACGGGTCCTGAAGATCTTGATACAAATGCTCTACTAATGGAATGTATTAAAGAAGCGAATGTTGCTTATGTTGCAGGAAACAGTTTCTTCTGTAATGGTAAGGGCTATAATACAATGCGCCTCAATTTTAGCTACGAAACTATTGAAACGAACATTGAGGGCTGCAAACGCTTAGGCAATTTCTTTAAAAATGTCTTGGCAAAATAAGTAAAATGATGGAGGAAAGAATGTCCAAAAAAGTCGAAAAAGACCGTATGGGCATGATTATACACGCAGAAGATACTCCCGAAAAAATGGAAGTAGAAATAACGGAAGTAAAAGCTCCTTGTGATGAGGATTCACCTGTCCTCATATATTATAATTGGTGTAAAAAATGTGGTATTTGTGTAGCTTTTTGTCCAACTGGCTGTCTGGGCAGAAAAAGTGACGGCTCGCCTTATGTGCAAGCACCGGAAAAATGCATTCATTGTGAGACCTGCGATTTGCTGTGTCCCGATTTTGCCATAACCGGTGCCAAGGATCGTTGAAGGAGCAAGTGATGACAGAAAAAGACAAAATCAAAACAGAAAAAATAACGAAAGCTGCCAAATTGGAAAGTAAACCAGTGGATACGCCCAAAAAACGAGAACGGAAAACAGTTCTGATGCAAGGTAATGAAGCAGTTGCCCTGGGAGCATTGGATGCGGGAGTAAATTTCTTTGCCGGTTACCCAATCACTCCTTCCACGGAAATAGCGGAAATTTTAGCGGCTGAGCTTCCCAAAAGAAATGGAACATTTATTCAAATGGAAGATGAACTTGCCTCCATTTGCGCTATAATAGGAGCTTCTTTGGCCGGAGCAAAATCGTTAACGGCTACCAGCGGACCCGGTTTTTCGTTGATGCAAGAAGGAATCGGTTTTGCCAAAATAACTGAGACCCCTTGCGTGGTTGTAGATGTCCAAAGAGTTGGTCCCAGCACAGGAATGCCTACCAGTCCTGCTCAGGGAGATATTATGCAATCCAAATGGGGTTCGCATGGTGATTCTCCAGCCATTGTTCTATACCCGGATTCCGTGAAAGAAAGTTATGAATTAACCATTCGCGCCGTAAATTTAAGCGAAAAATATCGCACTTGCGTAATCTTGCTATTGGATGAAGTAATTGCTCATATGCGCGAAGCAGTTTGCTTACCTGATATTGCCAATGTCCGAATTATCAATCGGATCAAACCAACCGTTCCGCCTCAATGGTATAAACACTACGATGAAAACCAAAAATACCTTTCTCCGCTTGCCAGTTATGGAGAAGGTTACCGTTTTCATGTAACCGGTTTAACCCATGATGCACATGGCTTTCCAACAAATAAACCAAGTGAAGCGGCAGAAATGATGGAACGTTTACGCAAAAAGATATCGTATAATATTCGCGACCTTGTTCAGATTGAAAGCTACCGGATGGACGATGCCAAAATTGCCATTTTTGCAGCCGGAATCACTTCGCGAGCTGCCAAAGCCGCAATTGCCTCTGCCAGAGCGGAAGGCATTAAAGTCGGTCTGTTAAGACCCTTAACTATCTGGCCATTCCCCGATGACGCAGTGCGCAAAATGTTGCGTAATGTAGAAACAGTGATAGTTCCGGAACTTAATCAAGGTCAGCTGATTTATGAAGTGCAACGCTTGACCAAAGAAAAAAGTGATGGTGGTCTCATTCCCATTAACAAAGTGAGCAGCGAACTAATCACTCCCAATGAAATCCTATCCAAAATCAAGGAGGTATGCTAAAATGGCAAATATTCCCCAACGCATTATTCACGAATACCTGCGTCACGATAAAAAATTTCCCCATGTATGGTGTGCCGGATGTAGCAATGGCATAGTTTTAGGAGCCATTATACGCGCAGTTGCCTCTTTGAATATAGATCGTAACGATATTGTTATGGTTTCAGGAATTGGCTGCTCTTCCAGAATGCCTGTTTATGTTGATTTCAATACATTACATTCGATTCATGGACGCAGCATCGCTTTTGCCACAGGTATAAAAATGCACAAACCCCATTTAAAGGTAATCGTTGTTACTGGCGATGGCGATTGTGCAGCCATTGGTGGAAATCATTTAATTCATGCCGCCCGCCGCAATATAGACCTGAAAGTGATTATGATAAATAATAATATTTATGGGATGACGGGTGGACAGTGCAGTCCCACAACTCCTCATAATGCTTATGCCACTACAGCTCCTTACGGAAATATAGAACCCGATTTTAACATCTGCAATTTGGCTATGGGTGCAGGTGCTTCTTTTGTTGCCAGAACAACGGCTTTTCATGTTTTGGAAATGCAAAATATGATTAAAGACGCTTTACAACATACTGGTTTTTCTCTGATTGAAGTAGTCAGTGCCTGTCCAGTTATTTACGGACGCTTAAATAAAAAAGGTGGTGCACCTCAGATGCTGAAGGATTTTCGCGATAATTCCATTCCTCTTTCCGCCGTCGAGAAATTGCCTCCTGAAAAAGTGGAAGGAAAGATTATCCGGGGTATTTTACGCAAGGAAATTCGGGCTGAATTTTCCACTGAATATGCAGCTCTTTGCAAAAAAACTCAAACTGCGGGAGGTGAATAATGGCTGATACTTATGAAGTTCGTCTTTCCGGAAGTGGAGGACAAGGGCTCATTTTGGCAGGAATCATTTTAGCCAAAGCGGCAGTTCTGGAAAATAAAAAAGTTACCCAAACCCAAAGTTATGGTCCTGAATCACGCGGGGGCTATTCTCATGCCGATGTCATCATCAGCGACAAGGAAATATATTTCCCGGAAGCAACCAGTATTAATTGTTTGATGGCTCTAACTCAAGACGCCTGCGATAAATTTCTGTTTGATTTAAGTGAAAACGGAATTTTAATCATTGATACCACTTTCGTGAAAAACCTTGCTTTGGCAGCTGAAAATACTTTCGAGGTTCCCTTCACGGAAATTGCTCAGGAAAAATTAGGAAGCCCCATTTCCACTAACATTATGGCGCTTTCCTTCTTGGTAAAAGTAACGGGAATCGTAAAAGAAAGTTCTTTAAAAAAAGCAATAGAAGATTCGGTCAAACCCGCTTTTGTGGATCTAAACTTGAAAGCTATGCAAATTGGCTTTGACCTGGCAAAAAAATAAATACTAAAAAAGTTAGGAGTCATCACTGCCAAGATAGGATGTTTTCACTCTGAAAATACTTTTGGCAGTGAGAACTCTTGACGATCTGGAAGAACGACATCTTGTCGTTCCCCTGACAACCAAATTATACTGTTTCCACATAATTTTGGAATAGCTTGACAGTTTGTTGTTGTCAAAAAGGAAGAACGACATCTCGTCGTTCCCCAGACAACCAAATTATACTGTTTCCACATAATTTTGGAATAGCTTAACAGTTTGTTTGTTGTGGGTTGACGAGGACGTCAACCTTCCTGGAAAAACACTTCCTGACAGTTTGTTTGTTGTCAAAAAGGAAGAACGACATCTTGTCGTTCCCCAGACAACCAAATTATACTGTTTCCACATAATTTTGGAATAGCTTAACAGTTTGTTTGTTGTGGGTTGACGAGGAAGTCAACCTTCCTGGAAAAACATAGCTTGACAGTTTGTTTGTTGTAGTTGACCAAAAAGTCAACCCATATTTTAACAAAGGAGAATAAAAAATGATTAAACAGCTCAGTCATATTGGCATAGCAGTTAAAGACCTGGAGGCAGGAATTAGCTTTTATGAAAGCATTGGTTTAAAATTGGAAGGCATAGAAGAAGTTCCTTCTCAGAAAGTAAAAGTCGCTTTTCTTCCTTGTGGAGAATGTAGAATCGAACTTCTCTGTCCCACTTCAGAAGATAGCCCCATAGCTAAATTTATCGAAAAAAAGGGAGAAGGAATTCAGCATATAGCTTTTGCAGTAGATGATCTTCCCACTGCTTTGCAAGACACTAAAGATGCAGGCATAAACTTAATTGATAATGAGCCGCGTCCGGGAGCTCATCATTCTGACATTGCCTTTTTGCATCCAAAATCTGCCTTGGGAGTTTTGATAGAATTTTGCCAAGAGCATAAAAAAGATTAGCGGGTGAAGTTAGCACAGAGAGTTTGTAGATAATCAGTTGGCAGGAAATAAGTTGTCTTGCTTTTTATGCAGAATATTCTTCCGCTTCATTAGCAAGGCAATCTACAAATTTAATCTTGAAAATCCTCGTAATCCTGTTCATTTCCTACCTATTCTTTTATCTGTGTAATCTGTGCAATCTGTGAGAACCCTTTTTGTATTTTTCGCGGAGGAACGGCGTCCTCCGACTACACATTGGGTTTCACCTTTTCACTTTTCCACCTTTCCACTTCTCGACCTCTCGACCTCTCGACCTCAAGACCCCTCGACTCCTCGACTTTTTCCGCTCACCGGAGTTAAATCCTTGACAGATTTCCCCTTTTCAAAAATCTGCCACCATATTAAAAAAATCTAAATGGAGAAACAATGTACGCCATCGTAGAAATTAAAGGATTTCAGTTCAGGGCTGAAAAAAACGCTGTGCTTCGCGTTCCCTGTCTGAATACAGCGGAACCTGGTCAGACATTAACTTTTGACAAAGTTCTTCTTCTGCGCGAGGAAGACAAAATTAAAGTAGGTCAGCCCGTTGTAGAAGGCGCCAGCATTACTGCCGAAGTTATTGATCACGGCAAGGGCAAGAAAAAAGTTATTTATCACCAAAAACGCCGAAAGGGCTATCGCGTAAAAAAAGGTTATCGCGAAAGCTATACAGACATTCGGGTCACCGACATTTTAGCTTAAGTAGAAGAGGTTAATAAAAATGGCACATAAAAAAGGTGTAGGAAGCTCCAGAAACGGACGCAACAGCAATCCCAAATATCGCGGCATCAAAAGAGCCGATAGTGAAAATGTCCTCGCCGGAAACATCATCGTCCGCCAAAAAGGCACGAAAATTCACCCCGGCAAAAATGTCGGAATGGGCAGAGATTTTACTATTTTTAGTTTAATTGACGGAAAAGTGGAATTTACAACTGGCAAGGAAGACAAAAAATTCGTCAGCGTTTTACCCACAGAATAGAATATTAGAACTCTCACAGATTGCACTGATTGCACAGAAAATAGGTTTCTCACAGATTGCACGGATTGCACAGATAAAAGAATAGGTATATGATACCTTCTGGGTAGTATAAGGACGCCGTTCCCCCGACTACCCATTTTTCATCTCTTTGTATACTCCTTTTAACCCAACTTTACCATTTCAAAATTTATCTACCTGTCCTATAATGAGTTAGCCAATTTGTGGGCACTACACAAGTTGGCGTTTTTGTTCTTTTCTGCGGATAGGTTTAAGGGGAAGATTTAGGG
>JBDKSF010000086.1 GCA_039680785.1 Candidatus Cloacimonas sp. | reverse complement strand
CGGAGGCACAAACTGAGCCCTCTAAAGCGTGGTTAAATTTTTTAGCTTTCCAGATAGCTAAGTAAACGGAATCAATGCGAGAAGTTTGTCCACAACCAAGCCCTAAAACCCTATCTACATTAGCGATGGCAATGGCGTTGGATTTTAGGATGGAAACAGCTTTCCAGGCATAGATAAGAGCTTGGAAATCTTCCGAAGTAGGTTGTTTGGCGGTAACTATTTTCCATCCTTCCATGGATTCGTTTACCAGATCCCAATTCTGAGCTAAATAGCCAAAAGTTAATGTTTTAATTTCGAAAGGGTTAATAGGTTTTGCCAACAGAGCAAGGTCGTAGCGAATTAGGCGTCGGTTTTTCTTTTTCTGTAGAAATTCCAGCACACCCGGTTCAAAATCAGGAGTAATAATGATTTCGGTAAAAATGTTATTGATCAGGGTTGCCGTTTCCATATCCAGGGAACGATTCACAATTACAATTCCCCCAAAAGGCGCTTCCGTATCTGTTGCAAAAGCTTTTGTATATGCCTCTGCTAATTTTTCCCCACTGCCAATGCCGCAAGGATTACAGTGTTTTACAATAATGACAGTTGGTTCACTAAAAAGACGAATGGCTCTTAGGGCAGAATCAATATCCATTATGTTATTGAAGGATAATTCCTTGCCATGTAAAACTTCCCAACCGGCATTAGCATTTGTATAAAAACCGGCATTTTGATGAGGGTTTTCACCATAACGCAAATTTTGATTTAGCGAGGCAGAAATGTTTAACTGAAGAGGGATGGCGTCTTTGGCTACAGTTTCTTTTTCCGTAAAATAAGCGGCAATTTCAGCATCGTAATCCCTTGTTTTGCTAAATGCCTTTTTTGCCAGATAAGCGCTATAGTCCTCTGGCAAAGTAACATTCTCTTTTAGAAGTTCTAATGTATGATCATAGTCCTCAGGATCAACCAAAACAGTAACATTTCTATAATTTTTGGCTGCGGCTCTAATTAAAGTCGGACCGCCAATATCTATATTTTCTATCATCTCTTGTTCACTGGCATTTTCTTTTTTACGAACAGCGGCAAAAGGATACAAATTTACGGCTACAACATCTATGTGATCAATATTCAGCTCCGCAAGCGTTTTTTCGTGAGAGGGATTTTGTCGGTCTGCCAAAATTCCGGCATAAATAATTGGATGCAGGGTCTTAACTCTTCCTTCCAAAATTTCCGGAAATTTGGTAACTTCAGACACCAATACTACTTGCTGACAGAATTTTTTTAAGTAGTCAGCCGTATGTGAAGTGGAGAGAATAGTGTAGCCAAGTTTTTCCAGTTCCACAGCCAAATTTTCGATGCCGGTCTTATCGGAAACGCTAATTAACGCATATTTTTTCATTTATCTTCTTCATCCTCGTTTAAAGTATCGACCATTTTTTGGAGGTCTTTTTTGTCTAATAGCCCTTCCAGACGCTGATTTATCTTTTTATTAGTAAATAGTTCCATCGTTATTCGCACTGCATTATGAGGTTCTTTAGTTAAAAAATTACCCGTTTTTTTATTCTCAATCACACTTACCAAAACCATTCCTCCCAGAATGATCGCCCAGTTGATATATATCCACATCAGAAAAATGGGCAGCACTGCCATCACTCCATAGAGCGCTTGATAATTGGTTAAGTTATATATATAAAAATCAAATGCGGATTTGCCAATCACCCAGATGACCGTTGTCCAAAAAGCACCTCTAAATAATGCCCCACGCTGAATTCTTACAGATGGCAGTAACATATACAAAAACATTATAGCTAAAAACTGTAACACAAAAGGAACAACTACCATAACCCATTGTAAAACGGCGGAATTTAACAAACGCGAAATAATCGGAAGAGACGAACTGGAAAATAGCAAAACGATAATTAGCAATCCAAAAACAATTGTGCCGAAAAACTTCACTAATTGTGTTATGGTATCCAATGAGGTCTTCAATTGCATACTAAGAATGCGGTCAAAAGTACTTCTAATTACAGTAAACAGTGAATATGAGCTAATAAGTAAAATAACGAAATTGAAAATGTTAAAGCCGACTTTGGGCATAATAAGTTTATCCAAAAAGCTTATTATGGCATTAGCCGAACTGGGAATGAAGTTCTGAACCACAATTTCTCTGAATTTATCCCGCAAATTTAGGAAAGGTAGGTCCGGAGCCAATAACACCAAAAAATTGATGAAAGGCACAAAGCCCAGAATTGTAATATAAGTTAAGCTGGCAGATTCTTTCAATATACCTTCGTTCATAAAGCGTTGGTAAAAATCCTTCAGAAACTGCCAAACATTTTTTAAAATCAGTTTTCGTTGCTGAGCAACGGTTAATGATTGATATATCTTTTTGAGGTCGGAAATCACAATGCTTATATAGGAATATAACCAAAGAAAGAGTTTGTGCAGAAAACCGCTTTTCTGCTTCTTTTTACTCATTATTCCTCCCTTAAAGCAATTACAGGATCAAGACGCGAAGCCCTAATTGCCGGTCCCACTCCAAAAATAAGCCCCACTCCAATAGAAACCAAAAGCGCCACCCAAATCATTTGAACCGAGGCAAGCACCTCTATTTGTAAATAGGAACCCACTTTCTCCAAAATGGCAAATCCGAATAGTATGCCAAAAACTCCCCCCAGAGATGTAATGAGAATCGTCTGAACCAAAAATTGCAAAAAAATGTCTCTACTTCTTGCCCCCACGGCTATGCGGACTCCAATTTCGCGAGTTCGTTCTCTGATGGAAGCAAGCATAATGTTCATAATTACGATTCCACCTACCAACAAAGATATGACGGCTATTAAAATAAATATTGCTTCCATAATTTTTGCATTTGCCTGCATAGTATCCATTTGTTCTTTGGCAGAAGTAACCTGAAACAACCGTTTTCCGTTTTTTAAGTTCAGAACGATATTTTCCACTTTGCGCCTAAGGTCTTTGGCTGCTTCAGGACTTTTTGCCCTGATGTCTATGGAGCTTATTTTGTTGTCTGGATTGATTTTACTAACCATTGTGGAGATGGGAATGAAACACCGTTTGTTCAAATATTCCAAAGCATTGTCGCCCATTTCAATTTGTCCACCCTGTGATTGCATAAATCTTTCCGCCATCACTCCCACAATTGTAAATTGTTGATTGCCAATAGATATTATTTGACCCAAGGGTTCATCGCTACCAAAAAATTCCTTGGCTACGGTTGAACCAATCACAACTACATTGCTATGCAAATCAATATCTAACTCCTTGATGAATCTACCTTTGGCAATGTCCCACTGTTCCACTTTGACAAAATCGGGCATTACGCCTCTTAAAGAAGTGCTATATCGAATATCACCTTTTGTAATAACGGCTTCCCAATCCTGAACAGTTGGGTTAAATGCTTCCGCTTCCGGAATAAGAGATTGCAAATAACGAATTTCCCTTAAAGTGAAACTCGGATCGCCACCTTTGGAAAAATCATACTGCCAATTTTGTTCCACTTCAATTTTACTTAATCCACCCCGTTCTTCCATCCAGCTTAAAGTGCTTTTATTCATTCCATTTACAATTGCCAGAACCACCATTATGCACATCACGCCCAAAATAATACCTATTACAGTTACAATACTGCGCACTTTACGCATCAAAATATCTGCTATGCCAAGTTTCAGGGATTCAGCTATGGGAATTGCCATCTACTATTTTACCGTCTTTTATTCTGATTATTCTTTCTGCTCTCGAAGCAATTGCTTGGTCGTGAGTAACTATTATAACCGTATTGCCTTGGCTGTGTAAGTCCTTGAAAATCTCCAAGATATCTCCGCCCGATTGAGAATCCAAATTTCCCGTCGGTTCATCAGCAAGTAATATAGATGGATCATTTATAATGGCTCTGGCTATGGCAACGCGTTGTCTTTGCCCACCGGAAAGTTCATTTGGTTTATGTTTCAAACGATCTCCCAAACCTACATTCTGTAAAACAGTTCTGGCTTTGGCGACGCGTTTGGATTGACTCATTCCACCATACATCAAAGGTAATTCTACATTTTTGAGGATATTTAAATGCGGCAGGAGATTGAAGGACTGAAAAACAAAGCCGATTTTACGATTTCTCACCGCCGCTAAAGCCGATTTGGGCATTTTACTCACCAGAATATCATCCAGATAATATTCTCCTTCAGTAGGCTTATCCAAACAACCAAGAATATGCATTAAAGTGCTTTTTCCCGAACCGGATGGACCCATAATGGCAACAAATTCACCTTTCTGAATATGAAGATCCACTCCATTTAGGGCACGGACTTTTACCTTGCCCAAAATGTAATCCTTTACTATGCATTCAGTTTTGATAATATCCATATTTATCTATTTTTCCTCTTATTGCCTTTTCCTTTGGCTTATGCATTATGTCAATGAAAAAGTGCAAATAGTTATCCTGTGAGATAAAGAAAGTGAAAGAGGGAAATGAACAAAAGGAAAAAAAGTTGAATCAGAAGTAGATTTTGCTTCCTTTTATTTGCCATTTTAGCAACATAGTTATTTGTGTTGTGTGGATTGCTTACCCTAACATTTTTTGGCCAGCGTTTCCGTGTTAGCTACAGAAAATGCAAAACATAAACGACGGAGAAAGACATTTATCTTGCCGCAGGCAGCGTCACCTTATGTCTCAGTTACAAATCAGTAACATATCAGTAACGCCGTAACGGCATTGTTACTGATGTGTTACGGTAGCGTTAGAGAGTCCTTTGTGTTACAAGCAATTAGCTAATTTCCAGCGGGGGCGGGGAAGCAAAGAAATTTGGCTATTTTCACCGCTTTGTAAGTTACCCTGAACGGAAGAGAGATTTTGGCTTTTGGAAGGGTTGCAAACTACCTATTTATGTGATGAATAGCTATTTAGTCCCTACTTTTAAGATTTCACATAAATAGGCGGTTAAGCCAAAATTACGAAAATAGGTAGCATTAGTGTGATGGGGTTATTTGAGTTCTATGTTCGGTTACCAAGAAAGTGAACCTCCCCCTATTTTAGGACGAGGAGAAGTATTTTTCCACATTCCTTTCTGAATATTGGTGTTAAACTGAAAGTCCTTCTTTAAAGTGCCCGAAATCCAGGGTTTTTGTTGATAATCTGTTTGCTGCATAATTTCATTGCATAAAACAGGGAAAAATGAATTTAGCCCTTCTTCTGCGGTTGCTATGTGATGTGCCATAGCCATAGAAAAAACGCTTTTCGCGGCAGTATAGTTCGGCACTGTGTATCCTGGATGACAGCTAAAAATAATTACTTGATTGGGAGAAGCGGATTTCATACTAACGAAGGTCTTGGGACTCATTAATTCAGTTTTGGGCTTAACCCAATTTCTGGATGCTTCTACAATTAGGATGGAGGTCTTGGCAATTTTTATTTTATTGCTTAAAGTGGATAAACTGTAACAGGCATTCTCCAATGTGAGCTGAGATGACAAATCCACCCCGGCGGGAACTAAGTAATTGATATTCTTATAGCTTGTCCCATGCCCACTGAAATAAACGACCACCTCATCTTCATCGCTAAGATGAATTGCCAAAGTATCTATCGCTGCCTGCATTGAAGCAAAGTTGGCATTATTGAGGCGCGTGATGTCAAAACCAACTCCTTCCAGAGCTGCCCCGATTGAATCAGCATCGGTTTTAGGACTTTTTAATAATCCATTAGCATAATTCCAATTGGCAATTACCAATGCTTTGCGTTCGGCGAAGGCAAAAACAATCACCAATAACAAAAGACCTGTTAGCAGATATTTTTTCATTTTATCCTTCTTATTTTTTCCTCTATATTCAGTATAAGCGAAAAGCACTATAATGTCAATCAATTTATGCAAAAATAGGGAATTTTAACCGTAAATATGGATAAATGATGGCACTGGTCAATAAGATGTTGAAGTAAAATGACTGCCACTTTGGGCATTTAGTTCGTTGACCTCTATACTTTTCATAAATTGGAAAAACAAATCTTGACACTATCCCCTATTTCAAAATTTTGGCTTTCTGAATAAAAAAAATATGTAAAGGAGAAACGATGATTACCAAAACCCCAAGTCCTGCCGATATTCACCAAAATTGGTATATCGTTGATGCAGAGGGAATTCCTTTGGGTCGTTTATCCACAAAAATAGCTACCATATTGCGTGGCAAGCATAAACCGTATTATGTTCCCAATATTGATACGGGCGATTTTGTAATCGTGATTAACGCGGCAAAAGTGCGCGTAAGCGGTTTGAAATCCTTGCAGAAGTTTTATAAAAGCTATAGTGGTTATCCGGACGGATTGAAGGAAATTCCTTTTGCCAGAGTTATGGAAAAGCATCCGGAGCGTATTATTGAGCACGCCGTAAAAGGTATGATGCCCAAAAATAAGCTGGGACGAGCAATGTTCAAAAAATTAAAAGTTTATGCGGGAGCTGAACATCCACATTCGGCTCAAAAACCGATTGAACTTAACATTTAGGAGAAATATTATATGCAGACCTTTGATGCAGTTGGAAGAAGAAAAAATGCCGTTGCCAGAGTTCGGCTTATGCCAGGGACTGGAAAACGCATTATAAACGATGTCCAGATGAAGAAATATCTTCAGAGAGAAACCTTGGAAATGATTGTAGAACAGCCCTTGCAAACAGTCGGTTTATCCGATAACTTTGATGTTTATGTAAATGTTTACGGAGGTGGTTTAAGCGGTCAAGCAGGAGCCATTCGTCATGGAATTACCCGTGCTTTGGTGGAATATGATGAAACTTTACGCCCTGCTCTTAAAGCCAGAGGTTTTTTAACTCGTGATCCCAGAATGGTGGAACGCAAAAAATCCGGTCGTCCCAAAGCCAGAAAGAGATTCCAGTTCTCTAAGCGTTAATTACTCAAGTTATTTCTATGAGTAATCAACATTTATCCTTAACCCCAAATAAACTTTCGGAAGCTTGCAAGGCGGTGAGGAAAAATTTTCCTCTGAATTGCTTATACCCTCCGAAAGAGATTTAAATAACCGTAAATCAGGAGAAAAAATGTCCGTAGTTACTATGAAACAGTTACTTGAGGCAGGTGTCCATTTCGGTCATCAGACCTTTAAGTGGAATCCCAAAATGAAGAAATATATCTTTATTAAACGCAATGGGATTCATATTATTGATCTTAAACAGACCGTTGATGCCATCAACGAAGCATATCAGTTTATGAAAGAAGTTGCCTCCAAAGGTGAATATATCCTTTTTGTAGGCACCAAAAAACAGGCACAGGCAGCCATTAAAGAAGCGGCTGAAAAAGCAGGTGTGTTTTATGTTAATCAGCGTTGGTATGGTGGAATGTTAACAAATATGGCAACAATTCGTCAAAGCATCGAAAAGATGAAATATTATGAGGAAATTGTTGCGGATGGAACGATTTCCAGCTACACCAAACTGGAACAGCAAAAGATGAAAAGAATGCACGATAAAATTGAATTTTCCTTAGGTGGTATTCGCGATATGGATGCCTTGCCGGGATGTGTTTTTATCGTCGATACAGAATATGAAAAAATTGCCGTTCACGAAGCACGCATTTTGAATATTCCGATTGTAGCTATGGTAGATACGAATTGCGATCCGGATTTGATTGATTATGTTATTCCTGGCAATGATGATGCCACGCGCGCCATTCATTTAATTTCGGATATTATGGCAAATGCTGTTATCGAAGGAAGAGGAATAGCCACTGAAGGTGTAAGCACGGAAGCTGAAACGCCTGATAAATCTGCAGAAGAAAATGAGGATTTTGAATCGCAGTTGGATACCTCAGAAGAAAAAGAAGAATTTGATGTTCCCGAATTGACGGAGACAGAAATATAAAGCACAAAATCGGGGAAGCATACTATAATTAACTTCCCCTAAAAGATAAGGAGATATAAATGGCAGAAATTACCGCTACCCAAGTAAAAGAACTGAGAAACATAACCGGAGCGGGAATGATGGATTGCCGCAAAGCGCTGGTTGAAAAAAACGGAAATGTTGAAGAAGCAATCAAATATTTGCGTGAACGCGGAATCAGTAAAGCCGAAGGTAAGGCAAATCGTGCTACTAAAGAAGGTATCATTCATTCTTACATACATTTTAACTACAGAATCGGAGTGCTTCTGGAACTTAATTGCGAATCTGATTTTGTTGCCAGAACTCCCGAATTTAAAGCATTGGCAGATGAAATTGCAATGCAAATTGCAGCTACCAATCCTTTGGCTGTAAGCCCCGAACAAATTGACCCTGCCATCCTGGAAAGGGAAAAAGAAATTGCTCACAATAAAGCGGTTAACGAAGGGAAAAAACCCGAAATTATCGAGAAAATTGTAGAGGGAAATCTAAGAAAATTCTGCGCCGAACATTCTCTTATGGAGCAGGAACTTATCAGTGATAGCACCAAAACCGTAAAGGACTTGCTTACCAATGCTATCGCTACAACAGGAGAAAATATTCAAGTTGCCAGATTTGTTCGTTTCCAGCTTGGCGGCGAATAGTTAATCCCAGTTAATCTCCTACCTAAATCAGCAGGGGTGAATTAATGAAAAATATTTACCAAAGCGAAAATATCCATCGGCTGGTATTAAAACTATCGGGAGAAGTTCTCTCCGGTAATAAAAAAAATATTTACGATGAAACATTAATTGACTCCCTGACTGATGCCATCATCTCAGTTCACAAGCGAAATTACGAACTTGGCATCGTTTTGGGGGGCGGAAATATTTTTCGGGGTGGTAACTGGCATAATAAAAGTTTGAACAGAGTGGTTCTGGATAGCGTTGGAATGCTGGCAACTATCCAGAATTCTCTCTATGTAGCACAAATTCTTGTTTCCAAAGGTATTGATTGTGCCGTCTTTTCTTCTCTGGCTGTAGATAAAGTGGTTGACCGATATTCTCCGCAATTGGCAACTGCCGCTCTGGAAGAAGGTAAAATCTGTTTTTTGAGCGGAGGAACGGGAAATCCTTATTTTACAACTGATACGGCAGCTGTTTTAAGAGCGGTTGAATTAAAGGCGGATATTGTTTTTAAAGCTACGAATGTGGATGGCTTGTATAGCGCCGATCCTAAAAAAGATCTAAATGCACGCCTCATCAAAAGTGCCAGCTTTGAAGAATGTTTGCAAAACCGTTTGGGAGTAATGGATTTAACTGCTTTCTCCTTAGCTATGGATAATAATATGCCGATCAAGATATTTAACATCAGCACTCCGGAGAGGTTAATTGATGCGCTAATCAATGCTGATATAGGAACCTACATTCACCCCTGAAATGAAGACACTTTTTTACGATAGAGGATTAGATGGAAGAATTAAAAGATAATACTAAAGATAAGATGCAGAAGAGCTTTGAATCAATGCTGCATCAATATTCCAAAATTAGAACTGGACGCGCTACCGCTTCCATTCTGGATGATATTAAAATAAACTATTACGGTCAACCGACACCGATTAAACAACTTTGCAATATTTCCATTCCAGAAGCAAGAATGATTGTAATTCAGCCCTGGGATAAAACTACTCTGGCTGATATTGAAAAAGCGATTTTAGCTGCCAATATTGGCATTACACCTGAAAACGCCGGAAATGTAATTCGCCTACCTTTTCAATCATTAACTGAAGATAAACGCCGAGACCTCGTTAAAAACATCAAAAAAATATCCGAAGATGCCAGAGTGGCAATTAGAAATATTCGGCGAGATGCCAATGAACTGGTTAAAAAAATGAAAAAAGACAGCGAAATCAGCGAAGATGACGAAAAGAAACAACTGAAAGAATTACAAGACCTAACCGATGACTGGATAAAAAAAATAGACGAAGCGGAAAAAGCAAAAGAAAAAGAAATAATGGAAGTGTAAGGGATTTAGCTCACGCAGATTACGCAGATTACGCAGATTTAATAGGTAAGGGATAAACAGGATTAAGAGGATTGTATTTTATAACTGACGATTAGTCGTCTTTAAGTCAAAATCGGCCTTTTCAATGAGATAATTAGTGACATTGTTCAAAGATAGGAAAAAAGTATGAAATTATTTGGAAGATCACAAACAAAACCGATTTTAACTCAAAGAGCGACACAATTATAGCGATGGAGGTGTAAGCCCCTCGATAAGAGAAAAATACGATAATAAAACATTAACTCTCGCCTTCCAAATAAGTCCCTCAGGGCGACACATTTATAGGTAAGCAATAAGGAAATAATAAAATAAAAAAATGCTTGACTTGATCTTGAAGAAATAATATAAAGGAAAATGAGTATATTAGGTTTCGGTTCCTTTCAAAAAGGAGATGGACGATGAAAAACTCCAAAATGCTAATTTGTTTATTTCTGCTTTTCTGCGGAGGGAGTTTGTGTGGCTCCATTACCCGCTATTATACTTTTGACTATTCTACTGCTGAATACAATCCTATAAACGGAATTCAACTTACTTTTCCGGATATGAACAATTATATCAGTTCCGGTATAGAAATCGGTTTTCCTTTTCCCTACTGCGGAGAGATGTATGAATATGTTAAAATTTCTACCAATGGTTTTATCAATCCAGGTGCCACTTGGAATTATGACAGCCCTAATAATCAGTTAATATATGGCATTTATCCTATAATTGCTCCCCTTTGGGATGATCTTAGTTTGGCGGAAGGCAATTTGCAATATGCAACAATTGGCACTGCTCCCAACCGTGAATTTTGGGTTCAATACTCCCATGCTCGCTGGCCCTATAATCAATTTAACTGTTATGTAAACTTTCAAGTAGTGCTTTCCGAAAATGGTAAAATTGAATTCCATTACGGGAACACGAATGGAACTCCTGTAAATTGTTCTGCGTCCATCGGAATTAATATGTCTAATGCGGGAGCGGGCAATTTTTTTAGTATCACTCCTGGAAATCCTCCTTTGGTTTCTACTACACAAGAAAATTATAGTATCAACGAAATTATTCCTTCCGGAATGGTTTACACTTTCAATCCTTTACCTCCTGTGCTTTATGATCTTTCGCTTGAGATAGAAGTAGATTCAATTTATATGAATGGGATATATCACAATTGGCAAGAAAGTTTTGTTCTTCCAGTAACAGTAAAAAATGAAGGAACCGAGACAGTTGATAGCTATGATGTGGTTCTTTTTTGCCAGCAAATGGAGCTTTGTCGTTTAAATGGCATTTCTCTGGCACCCGCAGAAAGTCATTTATATGAATTAGTAGCAACTATTGATTCCAGTGGATGGCAATATTTAACAGCGGTAGCAGAACTTCCCGAAGATGAATATCCGGAAGATAATATTGACGACTATACCTGTATTATCCGCCCTAATCCGGCTACAGGCATCATTGTAGGTGCGGGAAATGAACTGCAAAGAATACCCATAGATGTTTACTGGAAATATTCACTTTACGAAACAATTTACTATGCTGACGAAATTGGTGAGAGCGGGACTATTTATGGCATTAGTTTTTATATGAATTCCACCTTTAGTCACTTTCTGACAGTAAAGGTTTGGGTAGGGGAAACTAATTCAACTGATTTAAGCGAGGGCTGGATTGCGGCAGGAGAATTGACGCCGGTATATAATTCCGATATTAACATACCTGCGGATAGCATTGAAATGTATCTGCCATTTTCAGTCCCTTATCAGTATCATCAGGGCAATTTGTGCCTAATGGCATATCATACACATTCTTATCTGCTTACCTGTTCGGATCCTTTTTTAGCTCAAACGGTTCCCGAAATGAGAGCGATAAAACGCTGGACTGACGCCTATGACCCTGATCCTTATAATCCTCCCGTTTACAATGACTTATATGGTAAAATGCCGAAGACGGCTTTTTATTTAATTGCAACTAACGATATTGATGATGATTATTTGCCCGTGAGTAGATTACTCTCCTGCTATCCAAATCCCTTTTCAGAAACTATAACCCTAAGCTTAAATTTGGCTAAAAGTGAACAGATCTGCTTGGAAATATACAATTGCAAAGGGCAAAAAGTTACGACCCTCTATAACGGCAATATAGAAAAAGGCGAAACTAAAATATCTTGGAATGGTTTAGACAGCAATAACAGGAAAGTTGCCAATGGCTTATATTTTGGTCAGCTGAGAACAAAAGAGCGGTGCGAAAAGGTAAAATTGATAGTGTTGAAATAGAGCATTAAGCTAACTTATAATCAGTTATAGGCAAAGCTAATTAACGAACTTCTGATATCCAATTTAGCGAAAAGTGCAATTGTCGCTTGACAAAAAAAACATAATATATAAAGTAGAAATATGAATAAGGAGTTGGCTATGGATATTAAGGACATCTTTTCCCAAATTCGCTCTATGGTAAATAACGCTATGGGCGGTGGTTTATCTTTTGGGCAACCTTCAAAATTGGGTGATCTTTATGTGATTCCGGTTGCCAGAGTTATTTATGGTATGGGTGGTGGAGGCGACCAACCCTCTTCTGAGCAAGAAACTGAAAATGAAGAGAAAACCGAAACTGATAAAGCGGAAAATAAGACAAAAGTGAAAGTAGCGTTCAGTGGCGGAGGGGGCGTTGGAACTTATAGTAAGCCAGTAGGTCTATTCTCAATTAAGGAAGATAGCATTAAATTCCATCCTGCAATTGATCTTATGGAATTATTGGCGTTAGGAAGTTTTATGACTATATTTATGATAATAATGAAGAAGATGAGGTTTATAAAGTAAGAAATGTTCATAACTAATGAAAAGTTAAGGCAGATGCCCTACGAAAATCTGCCTGTGGATTTTGATGTCTCCTCTTGGGAAAAAGTTAAGGCCTTCTTGGAAGAACTTGTGCAACACGATGTTAGCACTATTGAAAATTTGGAAACGATGTTGTTAAAATATTCTGATCTGCTGAAATGTATGGCAGATGAACTATCTTGGCGTTACATTAAAATGACTGTAAATGCCGATGACAAAGCAAAAGAACAAGCATATAATGATTATTTCGCCAATATTTATGCTCCCGCCGAGGCATATCAGTTTAAAATTAAAAAGCGTTTTTATGAAAGTCCTGTCCGCACGGAATTGGATTCCAGTAAATATAGTTTGCTGAATCAAATATTCAGTAATGATATAAAGCTTTTCCGCGAGGAAAATATCCCCTTGATGATTCAGGAATCGGAATTGGCAAATAAATATGCTGGGATTGTCAGCAAAATGAGCGCTGTTTTTGAAGGCGAAGAAAAGACCCCGGCACAACTTTCCGTTTATCTGAAAGATCCCGATAGAAACAAACGGGAAAGAGCATGGCGTCTTAGGATGAATATGTTTGCCGAAAAACAGGAAGAACTGAATAAGCTCTATTCTGATCTGGTTGCCTTGCGTAATCAAATTGCTTTGAATGCTGATTTTAGCAATTATCGCGATTTCAAACATCAGGAGATGGGGCGGTTTTCATATACTCCGGAGGAACTTTTTGCTTTTCATAAGTCAGTGGAAAAAGTGGTGATGCCTTTTATAGCGGAACAAAACAAAAAAAGGAAAGAGGCATTAAAACTGGAGACATTAAGACCTTGGGATACTGCTGTGGACTTGGATGGGCGCATTTTAAAACCCTTTGAAACGACGGAAGAATTTATCAATAAGTCCCTGAAAGTGCTCTATAAAGTTAATCCCGAATATGCAAAGCAATTGGAAATGATGAAAAATACCGGTCTGCTGGATTTGGAAAACCGTAAAGGCAAAGCTCCCGGGGGCTATAACAGCCCGATTAACAATCTGGCAAGCTCTTTCATATTTATGAACTATGTGAAAATTCATAATGATATTATCACTTTACTGCACGAATCGGGACATGCAATGCATAGCGCGGCTATGGCAAACATCAAAATTGCTCAGTATTTGGAAACTCCTTCGGAAGTGGCAGAACTTGCCTCAATGACGATGGAGCTTTTAACGATGGATTATTGGGACGAATTTTATACCAATCCGGAAGATCTGAAAAAAGCAAAACGCGATCAATTGGAAGGGACATTAAGCTTTCTGCCCTGGTGTATGACTGTGGATGCTTTGCAACACTGGGTTTATTTACATCCAGAACATACCGTTCAGGAAAGGTATGATGCCTTTGTTGAGATTAGTAATCGCTTTTCTTCAGGGGTAGATTGGACTGGTTTGGAAGATTATCGTAAAATTCTGTGGACGCAACAGCTCCACATTTTTGAAGTGCCTTTTTATTATATAGAATATGGAATGGCGCAATTGGGAGCGCTTTCCATCTATATGAATTATCGGCAGGATAAGCAAAAAGCACTAAAACAATACCAAGATTTTTTGAATCTCGGATACACAAAATCCGTAAAGGAGATTTATGAAACAGCAGGGATTTCTTTCGAATTTTCCGAAGCAAGAATTTATGCCCTGGTGAATTTTGTAAGAGAAGAACTGAATAAATTGGAGGATTAAAATGCTTTCTATCTATAGTCCAAGCAATTATGCTCCTTTTAACATTGCTTGTGAGGAATATATTTTAAGGAATTTTCCCGAAGATGTATTTCTGCTGTATATCAACGATCCAAGCATTATTGTAGGCAAACATCAAAATACTTTGGCGGAAATTAATTATGAATGGGTTCACCAACATAATATTCCGGTAGTGCGTCGTTTAACTGGCGGTGGAACTGTTTTTCATGACTCCGGTAACTTGAATTATTCATTTATGGTGAAAGATAATGGAGATATGGATCGGAGTTTTGAACGCTATACTAAACCGATTTTAGCTGTTTTACATGATTTGGGCGTTCCTGCTATTTTAGAAGGTAGAAATGACCTCACGATCAATGGTTGTAAATTTTCCGGTAATGCCAAAACCGTTGCCTTTGGCAAAACAATGCAACATGGAACCATTCTTTTCAGTTCTAATTTATCAGATCTTAGCGCTGCACTGAACCCCCGCGAAGAAAAATTTAACGATAAAGCGGTAAAATCCGTGCAGGCAAGAGTTACTAATGTTTCTCATCATTTGCCCTACCCAATTTCTTTGTCGGATTTCGTTACTTTAGTTAGAGCTAAAGTGAGAATTATGTATCCCGATATTCAGGATTACTTCTTATCTATGAAAGATAAAGAAGAAATCCAAGCCCTAATGAATGATAAATATAGTACTTGGCAATGGAATTTCGGAAAATCGCCGCGCTATAATTTATCCCATTCCATCAGGACGCAAGCGGGGATGATTGAATTTTTCTTTTATGTGAATAAGGGAATTATAGAAGAAGTGAATATTTACGGTGATTTCTTTACTAACCGCGAAATCAGTGAACTGGAAAATGCTCTCCGCGGAATTGAACATAAACCTGCTACTGTGACAAAAGTGCTGCAACAAATGGATTATCAAAGCTTCTTCGGCGAGGTAGATATAAATGAGCTGCTGAGGGCTATGTTTTAATTTTTTTCTCTCACAGATTACACAGATTACGCAGATAATAGGTATGGGATGAACAGGATTTTGGGGATTGCTGGGATTGAATTTTAGAAACAAGGATTTTATTTGCAGAGGGCAGAGAGCTTAGAGAAAAAATAGGTCAGGGATGAACAGGATTTTGGGGATTACTGGGATTGAATTTTAGAAACAAGGATATTAACCAGGCGGCAAAATACAGGAGGGTTGACGTCCTCGTCAACCACAACAAATAAACTTTCAAGCTATCATAAAATAAGGCGGAAACTTGA
>JBDKSF010000085.1 GCA_039680785.1 Candidatus Cloacimonas sp. | reverse complement strand
GTTACAAAGATATGTGGCTAGAGCAACAGGATTTGGTGCGAGAAGCATTAAGGATGGTAAATGGAAGATTTATATATAGACTACTTGTTCTCTGTTGGATGCGTGGTGAAGGCAAGTCATTACTCGCCTGTCTTATCCAGTTGTGGAAGTTCTTTTGTTGGCCCAAACAAGATATAGTACTTGGTGCTAATAGTAAAGATCAGATTAAGTTTGTCCATTTTGATGTTATGTCAGATATAGTTACTCATTCACCAGAACTAATAAAGATAGTGGGTCAAAGGAATGTTCAGCAAAAGAATATCCAGATAAAAGATAGTAAAGGAAATGTAATAAGTACGATAAGAGCATTGTCAAGCTTTTCTGGTATTGTGTCAAATATAACTGGATATACATTTTCTGAAATGTTTTCTATGAAGAATCCTAAATTCTTCGTTGAACTTGATGGTTCTATTCGTACAATATCTAATGCTCTTGGTGTAATAGATTCCACTGTATCTCCAAAACAACACCCTCTTTACACAATGTGGAAAGATAAAACAGAAAATAAACCAGGTACAGAAGGAATCTTTTATTCATATAGATACTCTGAGACTGGTGATAATAAAGATTGGTGGAATCCTAATATGACTCAACAGGAACTTGAAGGTTATAGAATCAAGTTCCCTTTTGGTGAGTTTGAAAAGTTTTTTAAGAATTTATGGACAGCAGGGAAGATCAGGATATTCACTGATGAAATGATTGAGGCGATATCAATATACTCTGTTGACGGGGCACTTGGTTGTCAAGAAACATTAATAGACTTGCTTGAAGATAAACATAGGATATTAAAGCAGATAAGTGATCTTGGTGTTAAGGATATTGATGCCAGAGATAGTAATGAAGCTTTACTTGATGATATTGAGAAGAGATTCGGTAGGATAACTAAATTATATCAAATGCAAGATGCTTGGAACAGCAGATCAGCAACACTTGAGGAGTTAAAGAAACTTGGTGAGTTATATGATACTAACTGGTCAATATTAGTTGGGATTGACCGTGCAGATCCTATGAAAACTCGATCTACAGCAAGGACCATTGTTACTTGTCTTGCAAAAGGGTTACCTGGTTCCAAATCTAACCCATTTCAATTTTATGGGGAATCAAATGTACCAAATTATTTATACATAAGACTCCATCTTGCTGATGTACTTGATCACTCATTAGAGGGCATAAAGGAATTATTGAATCAATATCATGTTGAATATGATGGAATTGATTCAATAGGAGGTGAAAGATGGGGATTATGGGATTTGGCACCTTGGGCAGAAGAAAGAGAGATATCATTTGATCTTTTATTTCCAACATATGATAGACAAAGGTCTGCTTTTGGTGAATTTTACTCTTCTGTATCAAAAGGATTGTTCAAGTCTGCACCTACCGGGATAAAAGGATCAAAAACAGGTGATATTCAGATAGAAGAGATGGAAATATTTGATCATGATATGGAAAGAAAGTGGTTCGGATCACCTGAAAAAGAAGAAAAAGGTGGCGTACAAGATGATTCTATCTTTGCAACAGGTTGGTCTATGTATTCAGGAAGAAATTTAGGTGTTGAACACTTTAAAGAACGTGGTGCTAACACATTTATATTTGGTAAGTATATAAGAGAAAATAATGTTTTAGGCAATTACTGAAAAACCTGTTGATGATAGAGGTTTTTAGTTGACAATAAAGTATAAACCACATACTAGATTATATGGTAAAGATAAATTTCTCTTTAACCTAGGAGTTCAACGTGCCAGATGAAGAGTTGCTAAGGCAACTAGAACTCATTCCAGACGAGGTTCTTCAAAAACTTTCTTTTTCAGCGCCTTGGCAATACTCTGCTCAAGCACAAACTTATGCTGAACCCGATGACCTTCGTATGATTTCTAAAGAAGTATTACCTGATGATCGTGAATTACTCCAGAAAGCCTGCTGGGAAAAATTTCATGATAATCCACAAGTCAATACTTCTATTCGAGGTCAAGTTGGCAGATTAACTGGTCTTGGATTTGAGTTTTCTTCTGAAGTAGATGAAATACAAACGGTAATTGATGAAATATATTATGATTTCCGTAACAGACTTTATGATGCTTGGCCTAAATTTATTGGTAGGGGTTTCGTTGAAGGAGAATTATTCAATTGTTTAACTCTACATGAGGATTCTTTTGTAGAAGTTGATTTTATAGATCCAACAGATATAAATGGGGCAGATGAAGATGGTGTTATTTACCATCCTACAAAAGCTTCTATGCCACTTGTTTATGAAGTATCTCGTAAAGATAAGAATGGTGTTACTCAAAATGTTCAAATTCCTTCTATTTACGTTGCATACGATCCTAAATTGATAAATGTAGCTGCTGAAAATCCTAGTTTTAGTTGGGAATTATTGAAATTCTCAAAAAGTGCTAGTTCTAAGTTCAAATCCCTTGGTGGATTTTATCGTTTCATGACTCATTGGGATAAATCTTTGCTTTCAAAGAGGAATACCAGCCATCTTCGTACAGTCTTGAGATGGTTGAACATATATGAGAACTTGAAGTTTTACGAAGTGGACCACAAGAAGTCCGCTGGGGCCTTTTTGTGGGTATCTCAGTTCGATGATTGGAAAGCTTACAGGATGTTTCTTGCTCTTACAGATAAAGAGAAACAAGAAACAGGATTAGGAGGAAGATATACCCCAGGTAGTAGAATTTTTCTTCCTCCAGGAATGAAACTTGAAGCTGTTAATCCGAAACTTCCAAATATAACCGAATCTGACACTGATATTTTGCATATGATAACATCAGGGTTAAATGAACCTGAAGATGTTTCAACTGGTCAATCAAAAGGAACCTTTGCTAGTGTCAAGGCTAGTAGAGGCCCTATGAGTGATAGAACGTCAGATGAAGTGGCATGGCATGATCGTTATGCAAGATTTGATTTTTGGAAAGCTGTATTCTTTTTAAGGTCTGCTGTTTCTGATTTTCCTAAAGAATTTCCTGTAGAACAAGTTACTGGGTTCAAAAATAATGAACCAGTAAAGAAAACAGTAAATAAAAAACCTGAATTTCTTATGGAAATTGCGTATCCCACTTCTGATGTTGGTGATACTGAAGCTAAAGCCAGAGCATGGCTTGGTGTTAAGCATGGTAGTACAAATGATACTCTTGGAATTAGTAACAAGACTATTGCCAATAAAATGGGGATACAGAATTATCATAAGGAACGACTGAAGAGTGAAACTGAAAAGATTCAATATCCTGAACTTCAATCTGCAATAGATCAAGAAATGTTGCAGGAACAAAAATTAAATAAACAGATGCCAGGACAACAGAATAACCCAAATCAACCTAGCAAACAACCCAAACAACCAACTTTACCTTTGAAGCGCAAGCCTATTCAGCCTCAACAACCAAGCAAAGCTGAGGAAGATAACGATGCCTAGTCCTAATAAAGGTGAAAAGAAACAAGATTATATCAATAGGTGTAATAAAGACCTTATTGAGAAAGAGGGATATAAACCTGATCAAGCAAATGCCATTTGCAATTCAAAATGGGATAAAAGTAAAAAAGCAGAAAGTTCTGGAAGTATTTTACTTGATACTTTTCAAAATACCCCTTGTGCTATAGTTCCAGAAAAACTTGAGGAAATAAATTCGTTTCTTCTTAACAGACTTGCTTCTGCACAATTATCTGATTTTGAAGCTTATAGAGTAGGAAAGAGTGGCAACAATGCTTCAGAACACTACACTATAGAAGATGGTATTGCAAAAATACCTGTTTATGGTGTAATGAGCAAACGCATGAATATGATGAGTGAATTTAGTGGGGGGACATCTACACAGGTTTTGAAAAGTCATATTCAAGCAGCAATTGAAGATCCATATGTTAAAGGTATTTTTCTTGATGTTGATTCACCTGGGGGCGCAGTTGAAGGAACAAAAGAACTTGCTGACCACATTAAAGAAGCAAGAGACATAAAACCTATTATTGCTTTCACTGATGGATTGATGGCGAGTGCTGCATATTGGGTTAGCTCTGCTGCATCTGAGATATTTGGAACAGATTTATCTCAAGCTGGCTCAATCGGTGTTGCTGCTGTACATAATGATTATTCAAAGCAACAGGAACAAATAGGTGTAAAGAAAACTAACATATATGCAGGTAAATATAAAAGAATAGCAAGTCAAGATGAACCTTTGTCACCTGAAGGTAAAGCATATATTCAGGAGATGGTTGATACTTATTACAAGATTTTTGTTGATGATGTAGCAACAAATCGAGGGGTTTCGTCCGAAGATGCAATGAAGATGGCGGAGGGGCGAGTTTTTATAGGTAATCAAGCAAAAAGTGTTGGCTTGATTGATCACGTTGGCACAAGAGAGATGGCAATGAACAGGTTGCATGAATTGGTGCAATTGAAAAAGGGAAATAAAAATGGTTCAATTGCAGAAGATGACAAAGTGCAACTAGATATCACAGAACAACAAGAAGGAGGTAATGTCACTATGGATTTGAAAGAACTGAAGGAAAAACATCCCGAACTTGTAAAACAGATTCAAGAGGAAGCTCAAGCTTCTGTTAGTCCCCAGATTCAGGATTTGAGTAATCGCTTGAATGCTGTAGAGCAAGAAAGCAAAGTACTTAAAACCGAGAATACAAAGCTCAAGGAACAAGATATCCTTCGTTCGGAAAGAGAACTTTCAGCTAGTATTGACGCTATTTGGTCAAAGAAACTCAATTCGAGTAAGATACCCTCACGCAGACACGAAGACCTTAAGAAAGTTGTAAGTTCTGATGAGTTTGTAAAGGAAGGTGCTCTTGATGTAGAAGGTTTCTCTACTGCTATTGATGCTAAGATCAAAGACTGGGAAGGTAGTTTTTCTCAACCCGCAGTTCTTGGATTTGGCACTGCTTCGAAAGCAGTTGATTCTGAGGATCTTGATCCTGATGATCAGGATAGAGACCTTTCTGCTGAGGAAGATGCTATTGTTAAGAGGAATTTGAAACTTGCAAAGTAATTTGTAGAAAGAGAGGTGATACGTTATGGCAGGTTCGTTGGTAACTCATCAGGGTGATACTCCCTATATGTTCACAGAAGGTGGCCCAGATTACAAAAGGCTTTATAGAAGTAAGCGTGATCTTGCGCTTACTCTTGAGGTTTCTTTGATTCCTGGGTATGGTGTAGTTCCTCAAGGTGCAGCTCTTGGCAAGATTGTTGCTGGGGATAGGGCGGGTTACTGGGTTCCTTATAGTCCGAATCCGAATGAATCGGCTGGTGATCCTGTTAGTTGGGATGGTGCTCGTGCATACCTTCTTGAAGATTCAGGAACTGCTCAAACTGTTTATGTCAGTCTTGATGATTCTTACAAATTCAAGGTAGGTGATGTAATAGCAGTAAATTCTGATGGTGGTACTCCATATCAATTGACGATAACAGTAATTGATAGAACCACGTACAGAAATAAAGCAGCTATCACATACACAGGTACTGTATCTGCAAGTCACACATCTGCTAACAATGCCCACATTGCCATTGATACTGAAAATGCCAATACATATAGCTACTGTAAAGGTATTCTTGAATTTGCAGTTGATACCGGTGTTGGTGTTAATGCAAAGGGTGGTCTTGGTGTAAGAATTGTAACTAATGCCATTCTTATTGAGGGGTTGTGTGAAAATGTTGATGATGCTGCTGTAACTGATCTTAGTGCAGTTGAAGACGGCCAATATTTGATCTTGAAGTAAGACAAGGGAGGAGGTGAAATAATATGCCTAAAGGCGCTTCTGATATACCTGATCTGAGACTTGTGGTGCTCAAGAAGACTATTGAAAGTTACATGACACCACCCAATCTTCATTTTATGAATGCATTTCCCAGTGAGGATAATGAATCTGATTCTATCGAATGGGAAAGCATAACCGGAACTCGTGGACTTACTCCGTTTGCTGCACCTGGTGCACCTGCAAAGGAAACTTCTCTTACAGGTCACGGTGCAGGTCGAGCAATGGCTGCATACTGGAAGGAAAAATTGTTCTTTGATGAAATGTTCTTGAATAATCTTCGTCAGATAGGTACTCGACAGGTTTACATGCCTGCTGCAAGGAAGATTGCACAAGAAACGAAGAATCTTCGTAATAGGGCAGATCGCAGGAAAGAATGGATGTTCTGTCAGATGATCACTGAAGGTTCTTTCAGTTATGTTGGTCGTGGGGAAGTCAAAGTATCTGTTGATTATGGTGTTCCTGCCGCACATCTTGTAACTCTCGCTGCTGATCGCAAGTGGGATGGTGGAGTTAACAGGGATATCGTGGACGATATTGCAGATGCTAGACTTTATCTCCAGAATAAAGCTGCTGCAAAGGTAACTCACGCTGTTATGACCTCTGAAGTTCTGAAGCTCTTGCAGCAAGATAAGCAACTCCTTCAGATCATGGCTAATTCTGGATTTGCTGGCCAGCCTGGTCTTAATGCTTATCTCACTAATCCTATTCCTGCTCTTCAAAATCTCTTCCAGATTCCGAATATCATGGTCTATGATGAGATGTACGAGATAAGAGCTTGGTTGACTGGTGGGGTAACTGGGGGCACTACAGTATCAATCAGTGTAGACAATACAGATGATTTTGTAGTTGGTTCTGAACTCACTTTCAATGATGTTTCTGCTGGAACTTCTGAAGATTGCACGATTTCTGCTGTATCTCCTGAGAATGGTACAGTCACAGTTGATACTGCTCCTGTATCCACATACAAAAAGGGTGAAGATTTCGTTTCGATGACCAGAAAGTTTCTTGCTGAAAATAAGTTTGCGATGTATTGCGAACGAATTGAAGGTGATTTGATTGGTGGTTATTACAGTGCCCCTTTTGGTCTTTCTCGTTCTTATGGACTTAAAGTAAGTTCGTGGGACATGAATGATCCTGAAGGAAGATGGGTAATGGTAGAGAATAAGGGTTTGCCTGTTCTGTATCGTCCCAAGGGAATTTACTGCTTGACAGTACATTAAGGGGGAATCAATGCCTAATCAAAGAAGACCGTATTTTCCACTTCCGGTCAACTTCCCCCAGCAAGTAGCAAATGAGGTATTTCCCCCGTTTGTGGGTACTATCTCAGGTGAAGTGGTTGTTACTCAGAGAGGGATGCCTCTTGGAGTAGCACGTTTTCCCGGCAAGGTTGTTGATGTTTACATGTCAGCACTTGGTTGTGGAAAACGAGACACCGCTGTATACGTAAGTGGGGAAGTTGATGTAAAGATCAACGGTACAAGTTGTTTGACAACTAATCCTAGAATTGGTGCGATTTCAGGTGAATTGTCAGCACAGAAAACGACTTTTGCAAGTGCTGCTGATACTGGTATAAGATATGGTGTTGTTGATCACACTGCAAATTCGTTTACTGAAGGTGATGTGTTCACTTGGGATTTTGTCTACAATGGAGAAACTTCTCCCGCTACTAAGATGCATAATATTTGTATCATAGTAGAAGTAGAACCCACCAATTAATCAAGAAAGGAATCGACTATGGAAAAACGAGAGATAGTCGAAGTGTTGTTGCTGAAATCATTAAAGACAAGAAAAGGTGATATATTAAAACCTGGAAAGTATCTTGATCCTGTACCACCTGATTTGCTTCAAGAAATCTCACTCAATAGGGGTATGGTGGTTGTCAGGTATAAGAAACCTGAAATCGTCATACCCCAAGAACAATTGCCTGTAGAAGAAATTAATATAGAAGCAATAGATATAAAAGAACCAGAAATTGAAGTGCTGCAAGAAACAAAACCTGCATTAGTTCGGAGACGGAAGAAATGACAAGTGGTGAACTAATAACAGTAGTTCAGCAGGAACTAAAAGGTCTTTCAACTAGGTTTGAAGCGGTAGACTTTGTAAATGCTGCTTCAGATGCAGTTGCGGATACTGGTTGGTCATTTCCTGTTACTGATAATTATAAAGTTAAGTGGTTGAAGCAACGTGTTGTAAGAAACCTTTATTTCATGTTGCGTTCTGAATCTGCTCATAAATTCAAAGTTGATGGAATAAATCTTCAACATCGTTTTGATCATTACCAGAAACTTGTGGAGTCTATGGATGAAGAGTGGAAGGTAGAGATAGGCGGGATAATGAACACTACTGAAGATAAAGCAGGTATTGCTGGTGTGAAAATGGATGCAGGTTTTGTTTACGAGAAACGAACGGGCAGGGATTTAACTTACAGCGATTCATATAAAAATACAACGATTATTACTCCAGCAACAGAGGATTAAATAGTGTCAATTGGACCCGATATAAAAGAAATATTAGAAGAGGTTGGGTCATCTTTCACTGTAATTCGTGACACTGTATTGTCTGGAGAATATCTAAGATTAAAGCCAAATAAGCAAGCAACAAAGCCTTTCATTCTTGAGTTTTTTCTTGAAACAGAAATTTCATATGATTCGATAGTTGTTCCAGGTGATGTAGTTCATATAACCCCTCTCAATTCTGATTATATCGTTGTCAATAAACAAGGGATAGATTTAGAGAATCAAATTTACAAGTACAATTGTGTGTTCTATAGGGCAAATGTTTCTGGGGAGTTACAAAGACCTGCAGTAACAGAAATGTCAGGTGAAACTTATTCACAAACGTACCAAGAAAAAACAACTTGGAATACAGTTAAGGTTAGTGCTTATGGATTATTGACAGAATCGTTGTTTGGAAATGAATTAAATGAACAGGACTTCGCTCAGTTAAATCTCGTAAGAGACGAGTTATACATTCCAAGTAGTTATGGTATCAAAGTTCTTGACAGATATGTTCCTGTTAGTGGGGAATATTTAAAAGTTACAATCGTTAAGAAAAGAACTTCAAGTGGTATAGACGTTGTAACAGTTGAAGAAGATACACGGGAATAAACAATCGCCATTCTTGGTGAATTTTGTAAATTGGAGGAAGTCCAGTGAAGAAACGTATTCTTTTAGTGGGGGATCATCCATATTCTTTTAGTGGTAATGGGAACATGATGCGTTCCCTTCTTAGTGAAGTAGATTATTCCAGATTTGAAATATCTTGTTTTGGTGTTTTACTACCTACAAAAGCACACTTCGTAAATTCTTCTATTCCTGAAAATCTTCCTTATAAATTAATTCCTTATGTTCCTTTCAATGAAGAAATATATGGTGGGAATCAAGTAGTAGAATTACTTTATAAGTTTAAATATGATGCAATGGTAATTGTAGGACTAGATATTTGGAGATATGGTTATATTTTTAATCAATTACACGAATACAGAAATAGAAATAATATTACTTATTCTAGTATATTTCCATATGATCTTAATGAATTGAGACTTGATTGGGTGAATTGGATTAATTTCTTTGATATTCCTTGTGTGTACAGTGAATATGGGTATAATATATTAAAGGACAGTGTTCCAAAATTACGTTATTTTAGACCGCGTCTTGCTGATTCAGATATGTATATCCCACTTTCTGAAGAGGAAAAAAAATTAATTAAAAAGAATTTACTCGGCGGTGAAGAAAATGATGATCTTTTCATTTTTGGATTTGTAGGTAAAAATCAAGTACGAAAAGATCCGCCAAGAATTTTAAAAGCTTTTGGTGAAATTGTATCCCCACAAAAGAAAGAGGCATATTTATATCTTCATACGGATATTGAAGGTATTTTTAATATTCAGTCTCTAGTTCAAGACTACAAAATAAAAACAGGAACTATATCAGCAAAGAAAAATGGTCCCCCTTTAGCTGAAGAGGATATGGTAAAAGTCTTTAACGGAATAGATTGTCTTGTTAATTGCTCTTTTCAAGAAGGACTAAGTTGGACAGTATTGAATGCAATGCTATGTGGTACACCTGTTATTGCTTCTGATACTACAGCACATCCAGAACTTCTAAAAAATATTGGCAGATTAGTAAAATGTGATGAAATTTCTTATCTTTCTGTCATGACTGCATATGGTCAAGCATATGTTGAAACAAAAGCTTGCTCTGTTAAAGATTTAGGACAAGCAATGATTGAAATGATTGAAATGTCTCCAGAAGAGAGATTTGAAATAGGAAAGAAAGGAATAGAGAAAGCACAAGATTGGTTGGATGGGGCATCTAGTATAAATGCTCTTTTTGAAAATCTCACACCCACAGGTAAGTCTTTTAGTGATGTAAGTAAAAAGAAGGGTGTATTGTTTGCACAACATAGCAGTGCAGGTGATGTGCTGATGAGCACTCAATGTTTTAAGGGAATAAAAGAAAGGCATCCAAATACACCCCTTATTTATATGACACAAAAGTTATTTTCTGATATTGTTCAAGGAAATTCATATATAGATGAAATAATTGAATGGGATGATAAAAAACTAAAGGAATATGAAGTAGTTTATAATCCTCATGGAGAAAAGATATTACCTGGGGGATGGAACAATCTTGATGTAACTCTTCATAGTCTTTATCCTTACTTTACAAAAGTAGAACCAGATTTCATTACAATAAAATATAAAGAACCAGAATTTAATCTTTCTGAAGAAATAAAAAAGCAAGATAAACACCAGTTGCCTATTTGTGTTGTACATACCACAGGTGGACAACCTGTATATCGAATGTATAAACATCTTGATATAGCACTAAAAGGACTTGATCTATTTATCATTCAGGTAGGCCATACCTCTGATTGGCCTGTTCGTTCTGCAAGTCTTGATTTTAGAGGTAAACTTACTTGGCGAGAAACAGCTTGGATAATGTCTAATGCAAATATCGCTGTATGTGTAGATAGTTTTCCAATGCATTTAGCTGGCGCCTTAGGCATTAATACTGTTGCAATATTCGGACCTGCCCCTGCAAGAGTGACACAACCAAGAATGCAATATGGAGCAAAGTCAATTCTACTTGAATCGAATAAGCTTGATGTGTGTCCAATCACTTCAAACTGCTGGGGCCAACCTGGAAAAAAGCCTTGTAATACACCTTGTATCAATACAATACATCCGGCAAGAGTTAAAAAAGCAGTGCAAGAATTGTTAGGGAGATAAATCATGTTGGTACTCATGAAGGGACTGAACGAAGAACGATTAGTAAATAGGTGTATAAGTGATTTTCATGATGAAGAATGGGTAGAAAGAATAATTGTGATTGATGGTTGCTCTACCGATTACACAGTTCAAGAATTGAGACAGTTTTCTAAAGTAGAAGTGTATCAGCATTGCTGGATTGATAGTTTCCATGATATGGAAGTTACACAATCGAATATTTGCTTATCTTATATTCCACATAAGCAAATAGCTATGATCCTTGATTTTGATGAAAGAATGTCACCAGAACTTAAACAAGTACTTTCTGATATTGATAAGGGATTATATTCTTTTACTACTGATACAATTCACTTTTCTAGGCGAACTATTGAACCTCTTCGTTATGAAAATACACCTTTTGCTATGATTGGAGAAGATGGGTGGCCAATTGAATCACATCAGATTGGTCAATACCCTGATTTTCAATGTAGGTTAATAAGAAAGAATTTTGAATTAAGATGGGTCAATTCCCCTCATCACATTATGATTGGGGCAAAGTCTAATGAGAATATTGAAGCTGATATTATTCATTATGAAAAGGATGATTATAGGGACAGAGAAAGAATTGAAAAAAAATGGCTTCGTTCTCAAGCTAGAAGGAAAGAACTTGGATTACCTTTTGATATATTTGAAACAAGTATAAAACCTGAATTACATAAATATTTAAATCCATTTTATTGGAAGAATGGTGCAAGTTGGTAATGAATCTTCCCAATAGAAAGGAGTTACAGAACTTGGTTAAACTTTTTAAAGGTGTAAGGTTAGTCTTTCTATGTGGGATTTTTTCATTGGGTGTTGCAGTAGAGATTTTGTTGGCAGCAGCAGAAAATGGAGAAATGTCTGAACATCTTCATTTGCCTGCTTTTGCTATTATAACTGGAGTAGTTACAGTAGCATCTTTCTTATTTGGGTGGCTGGCAAATCAAATAAGAAATGACAGGCTTTACATGAAGGTCGCAAGTTGTGAAAGGATTAGAATTGATTGTAGAGATAGACAAGGAATAAAAACTGAGGGATTTGGTGATAGAATGGAGAATTTACAAGACTACATAAATGAAGCTAAAATAGATATAAAGGAGTTGAGAGAATGTAACCAAAGGACTCATGAAGCAATTGTTGCTTTAACTGCAAAACTTGATCTAAATTTCATTGAGGTTGTAAAAAGGAGTAAATTATGAAAAGGAACATAAGTAAATCTTTTGCTGTATTGGTAATGGTGTTGATGTTGATTGGATGTGCAAACACAGGAACAACTACCACAGCAGGAGCAGATCAGGATTTTATCACTAATAGCTACAACGCTTTGTCTGTTGCTGGTCAAGCATATGATAAAGGCATGACTGCTATTGGTACAATGTACAAAGCAGGTCAGTTTTCGGAAGAGAATAAAGTAAAAGCAGTAGCCGTTGCAACAATTTATAAGGCAAAGTATGAGGAAGCAGTAGATGCTCTTGTGTTGTATTCTAAATCACCAACCGCTGCAAATAAACTTGCAGTACAGACAAAAATTGGGGAAGCTACTGCTCAAGTAGCGGCAATTACTGCTTTGCAAATTCTTAATTCAACGAAGTAGGAGGATTTTATGGAAGCATTGATTCCTATATTTATTCAACTCGCAGTAACCCAAGGTGTGCCTCTTGTAATCAGTTTGATTGATTTGATTAACAAGAAGGATATGACTTTCACCGCTGAACAGATTGCAGAACTTAAGGCACTTGTAGCAAAGGACCCAGAAAGCTATTTCAAATAGGAGAAGACATGGCAGACACCCCTGAACAAATATTGGATCAAACTAAAGCTGATTCTAAAGCTGAGACAGCTAAGGCAGTGCAACTCGGCGAGGTTATAAGTACAGATAATAATCATGCCCTTATTCTGTTTGGTGGTGCTGCTATTTTGCTTATTGCTACTGGTATGATTAGTTACTGGATTCCTGAATTTCGTCAAATTGTAATATCTAATGTTGGTGTTTTAGTTGGTGCAGTGGTTATGTATTTAAAGGGGAAGTAATGGGTGTTCTTGAATTGTTGAAAATAGTGCAGAAGACACCTGGAGCAATATCAATGACAGAAGCATTTGGGGTATTTGATACCATTATGAATAACCTTAAATGCTCTGTCGGTATTGCTGTTGATTTAGGTTCCAATGCAGGCAAGTCTTCTTTGATTGGAACATCAGCACTATCTGCTTTGAATCGTATGGATGTTTTTCATTGTGTAGATCCTGTTTATGATCTAAATAATGAAAAAGAATGGGCAAATACGTTTCAGAAGACAGCAGATAATATGCCTTGGGGAATATGTAGGGAACTAGATTTTAAGAAAAACCTTTTGAATAAGTTGCAAAGTGTTTCTTCATTACATCATACATTATATGGAGAAACTTCTTTGACTTATCTAAAAACTCCACGTTCTTTTAGCTATGTGTTTCTTGATTCAGATGACCATCAACTGGAACTTATTATGCAAGAAGTAAAGATGTTGATGGAACAAGTCATGGTAGATGGACTTCTTTTCTTTCATGATTTTATGGGAAATTATATTGCTCCAGGGATGGCATACGAATACTTGGTCGATACTGGATATTATGAACCAGTTCATATCAACTGGGATAAAGCAATTGAGTTTGTAAACAAATATAATTTGGAAGAGGATAATGACTCTTGGCATTTCAAACATTTAGAAAACCCAAACTTTGCTGGTTGTTTAAAGAGGATAAAATGACAGTTTATGTATGTAAATCGTGCGGCCGGGCTGTCAGAGCAGAAGAGAAACCTAACTTTTGCTACGCTGACAGAATGGATTCAATCGAAAATATATCAGATGAAGATGCAGTGAAAATGGGAATATTTCAAACCCCAGAAACATCAAGATGGGATTTTGGAATACTTTATGAATTTCCACTTGATATTAGATTTCATCCCATGACTGGAGAAGAGATAAAACCTAATTTTATATATGATTCAAATAAAGGGTTTTATTCTTTGAGTGAACTTCAAGATTCTATTATGGAGAAAGTCCGATGATTTACGATATCAAAGATAAGTCTGATGGTCGTAATGCTGTATTTGAATTTCTCTGCAATAGAAAATTTAAGTCCATAGTTGATGTAGGTGGGGGACTGAATGTTTGGGCTAGTCCTTATGTTACTCATTGCATAGATATCAATCAGCCAAAAAGATATGAGTGTAAATTTCTTAAAGCAGATATTTCAACGCAAAGGGATTGGGATAATATTCGAAGCATTGTAGCATTTACTGGCAAGTTTGATTTTTCTATATGTACTCATGTACTTGAAGATATAGCAAATCCTGCACTTGTTTTGCAAATGTTGCCACAAATTTCTCATATGGGATTTGTTTCTTTTCCAAGTAAACACGCAGAGATATGTAGGGGTATAGAATGTGGAACTCCTGAAGATCAAGCTGCTTGGGGAATAGGTGGGGGTAAATATCGAGGGTATTTTCATCATAGGTGGATTTTAACTATTCTTAATTACAAACTCAGATTGTTTCCAAAACTAAATTTCATTGAGTACATAAATGGACTTGAATGGGCTACTAGAGAAAACAAAGATGCTCATTTCCATGAACTTTCTTTTTGGTGGAAAGATGATATCCCTTTTGAGATTTTTAATGATGATTTCATGGGACCAGATGGTGGAACTTACATGAAAGCTTGGGGAACAGAAATCATAAAGGGATATTAAAATGATAATCAAGGCAGAAAACAAAATTCTGTTACGTGATGAATGCATAAGTTTTATCAAAAGTAAAGGATACAAACGAGTGCTTGATGTTGGGGGAGCATTGTATCCTTGGGCAAGGGATGTTGTAACTCATTATCTTGATATAAATGATCCACAAGAAGTATGTGGTCCTGAATTTCATTCTCCTCAATTTCTTAGTTCAATTTTTATTGAAGGGGATATTTGTAGGCAGGAGACATGGGATTGTATGAAACAATTTGATCCTTTTGATTTTGTTATATGTTCACAGACACTTGAAGACATAAGAGATCCCACTGTAGCACTTCGTAATTTACCAAAGATAGCAAAACAAGGATTTATCACTGTTCCTGTCAAATATCGTGAACTTAGTTTTGTAGAAATTCGCTCTGTTGAAATACAAAATGAATGGCAATTGAAAAGTCCATATAGAGGTTACTTTCATCATCGTTGGATATTTACAATAGATGATGGAAGGTTGTATCTTTTTCCTAAGCTAAACTTTGTTGAACACATACAAGGCTTGGAAAATGTACTTGATCAATCTGATAATGGTTGTCAAGAGCTTGCTTTCTTTTGGGAAGATTCGATCCCTTTTGAAATTGTGAATGATGATTTTCTTGGCCCTAATCCCCCCTCAGTATTTGGATACTACAGAGATTTATTGGAGAAAGGTTTATGATAAGTATTGTAATAAATACTGACACTAGACCAGGTTTCAATAAAGATGTTTCTATTCAAGGGAAACAATTTGAAGGTACAAGGAATTTGGATTTTTTAGTTGAAAGTGTTTGGAATAAATATAACTTTTTTAAAGATTACCCAAGTATTGAATTAATACAATTTGTTGATGTACATGAAGGATTCAATGATTGGAATAGAATAATTGAATCCTGTCCTGAGAAAATGAAACTTGTTATTAGTCCACATAATGAACAATTTAGAGGTGCATACTTCCCAAAATATAATGATTTGAATTATATTCAGGCATTATCAATGGCAAAGGGAAAATATGTCGTACATTTCGACGGTGACATGGCAATTTTTGGAAAAGATCCTAACGGGATTATTTCTAGTTGGTTGCATTTGCTTGACAGTGATAGGTACGATTATATTAGTTATCCTTCTTATTGGAGTCCTTCTCCCGATGAAGATAATAAGTGGGATTATAGATGGGCTAGTACTCGCTTCTTTATTTGTAAACAAGAAAAATTCGATTTCCCGGAAGTTATAAAATGTTTGATGAGTGATGAATATCTTTATGGAAAGTATGGAGATAAATATAGAAGATGCCCCTGGCTTGAACATATATTTGGAATAATGGCTGGTCCAGATAAAGTGTTCTATCCACCAATACAATATAAAAGTTATATGATTTTTAGTTGGGGGTGTTATAAATCTGGACTTTTTGCTCAACTAAATAAATTACCATATGATGATGTTTTTGCTTATGTTAGACAGTGCGGAGGTATTGCATATCCTTGTGATGTTCGCGGAGTTTAATATGATTGCTCATAAAGTGTGGGGATGTGAAGATATTTTAGTAAATGAACGGGAGTACTGTTTTAAAAAACTATACCTTCAACATCAATACAGATGTAGTATACATCACCATGAGATAAAAAAAGAAACATTTATTTTGGATAGTGGAATAGTTTTGTTAGAACTAGGAAGCAAAGATCCTATTTCTTTTCCATCTAAACTAATTGTTTTATCTAAACAAGGAGATCAAGTAACTATTTTGCCTGGAATAGATCACAGGTTTACCGGTATAGTTGACTCTGTTATTTTAGAGATTTCCACCCATGATTTTCAAGAAGATTCAATAAGATCGTCTAGTAGTAGTAAAATCACCGCAGAAGAATTTGATGCATTGGTGAAACCTTTTTTGAAAGGATAGTTATGAAGATTGCAATGACCGGAAATGTTTATCCCATGGGTCGCCATGTAGCATATAGTGGCGAAAGAATGATTTTTTATCTTATCGAATCACTTGTGAAACTCGGACATGAAGTGTATGTGTTTGCAAGAGAAGGTTCAGACTTTACTGGTATAGGTATAAAAGATTATATTCCAACTTCTGCACTTGAAAATAAACGGGATGTTCATTACGAGGCAGTGAAAGATTACCTTTCAAGGCATCCTGATATAAATTTTGATCTATATTTTTGTGGGTATTTTGGAGAAGGGTGGGATCCTGATTGTCAATTTGCATTTCCTGGATATGTTGAGTTTCCTTGGTGTAAGTGGTGTCATGGAACTTTTCAAAATACTAATCCTTCTTTTAACATTGTATCTTGTTCAAAAGTCTTGCAAAGTGATTTCATGTTACATGGGATACATTCTACTGTAATACATTATGGAATACCTGAAGATTTGTATAAGTTTTCCTCTGAGCATGATGGATATGCAGTTTGGCTAGGTAAGATAGAAGGGGGAAAAGCCCCCGGTTTGGCAATCAAACTTGCTCTTGCTTCTGATATGAAAATTGTAATAATGGGACCACCTTATAATACAGGTTCTTTTTGGAAAGAAGTTGGTCCTTTTCTAGACAATCCAAATGTATTTTGGGTTCGTGGTGTAAATGATGAACAAAAATATAAGATTATGTCAAGAGCCAAAGTGTTTATCTCTGCAAATGACAATTCTTGGAAAGAACATTTTGGAATAACAAATATTGAAGCATTGGCAATGGGAACTCCTATTATTGGATTTAACAGGATAAATCAAGATTGTGCTATTAAACTTGATCGAATAATTGAAAATGGAAAACATGGTTTCTTTTTGAACTACTATGATTCAAATGATGAACAGGAAATACTTGAAAAGGGTGTTCCTTTGCTTCAGAAGATAGATCAAATTAATAGAGAAGATTGCAGAAATCAATTCCTTGAAAAGTTTACTGCACAGTTAATGGCAGAACGATATGATTGGTTTTTTGATAAGATAGTAAACGAAGGCAAAAGATTTGGAAGTGTAGAAATTCCTTTTTAAGAAAGGTGTAATGAAATGATTTATGATTTTCGAAATCGTTTTAATCAAAAAGCGAAAGTTCTAGCTCATTTAGAACAAGCCAAATATCCAAGAGTTCTTGATGTTGGTGGAATACTTCATCCGTGGGCAAGAAAGTATGTTACTCATTATGTTGATCTTCTGGAAAAGGATTATGTAGCTATAAATGATCCACATACATATGATGATGATTTTAAAAAGGCGGGATATTTTCAAGCTGATATTGGTAATCCTTTTACTTGGGATGCTATAAAAGATGACGTATTAAAGAATGGTAAATTTGATTTTGCTATTTGTTGTCATGTTCTTGAACATGTACCTGAACCTAGTTTTGGTATATCATTTTTAACATCAATTGCCAAACAAGGATTTGTGAGTGTTCCGAGTAAATATATAGAACTTGAAAGAGGTAGTCAATTCACTGAAGAAGGCTTAGAACGATGTGGTGTTACTGGATTTTGGCGCGGGGCACATTGCCATAAATGGATATTGAGTTTGAGAAATGATTTTGCTGAACCCACTTTAATGTTTTGGCCAAAGTATGGTTTTCTTGAATATTTGAAAGGTCTTGATGATTGGGTACTTCCTATGTTAGCACTAAATGGAGAAGAAAGACCAGGTGATCTTAGTTTTTGGTACAAAGGTAGTATTTCACATCAAATAATCACAGACGATTTTTTGATGGATGATGTTAATCCTCAAAACGCTTGTGATCTTTATAGAGAGGAGTTGAAAAAAGGACTATGAAAGATATAACCTTGATATTTCCCCCAAGTGAATTTTTGTTGAATCAAGCAGTATTTCCTCCTCTAGGAATACTCTATTTGTCAGCATATCTAAGGAAGTTTGATTTGACCTCTGAATGTATTGATGTTGGACTACAAGGTTTTAATCCTGATTTAATAAAGTCGAAATATGTTGGTATTTCTATTACTACCCCACAACGATTTGAAGCATACAAGATTGCAAAAGAACTTAAAAAACGTGGTCATATACTTATTGCAGGTGGTCCTCATGCTACTCATATGTCAGAAGAGTGTAAAGAAGTAGGATTTGATTATGTAGTTAGAGGAGAAGGGGAATTAGGATTAACTAAACTTTTAAAGAATAAAACAAATGGTGATTGGTTGATTAAAGAAGATCAACCACTTAATGTAAATTTCGAAATACCTGTTCCAGATAGGTCTGCTATTCCAATAAAAGATTATAAATACCTCATAGATGGTGAACCTGCAACTGTTCTTATGTCTTCACGAGGTTGCCCTTGGAGCTGCTCCTTTTGCGCCAAAGTAACAAAAAAATGTAGAATACAAAGTTCTTTTAGGACAGTTCGTGAGATACTACATGTTAAAGAAGTATTTGGGTTTAAAGCCTTTATGTTTTTTGATGATGTATTTACGACAGATAAAGAACGACTTGAACAAATGGTACTTCTTTTGAAAAATGAGAATCTTAAATTCAGATGTTTTTCCAGAACTCATTTACTTGATGAAGAAACTTGTGCCTTATTGAAGGCGATGGGAGTAGTTGAAGTAGGATTAGGAGTTGAAAGTGGATCAAATACTGTATTAAAACAGAATTTGAAAGGAACTACAAGGGAACAAAATACAAAAGCAGTGAAACTTTTACATAATGCAGGGATAAGAGCAAAAGCATTTCTTATTGTTGGATTACCTGGAGAAACAAAAGATACAATCGTTGAAACATGTAGTTGGATAGAAGAGGCAAAACCAGATGATATTGATACCTCTATTTTGCAACCATATCCTGGTGCACCAATTTTCAATGATCCTGAAAAGTTCGGTCTTGAATTTGAGTACAATGATAATGTAACTTGGTTTAAAGGAACTCCTGGACAATATAAATGTGCTGTAAGGACAAAGGAACTTTCTTCTCAACAACTTATTAAGTACAGGGATATGATTGAAGACTTGTACAAAGATAAGGAAAGACTAAGATGAAAGGGATAAGTAATAATGGAGTCAATTTTTTAATCAATGTTGAAGCTACAAAACTTCACGTTTATTTAGACTCTGTTGGTTTCCCTACTATAGGTACAGGTCATTTGTTAACTAAGAGTGAATTAACATCTGGCAAGATTAAAATAAATGGTGAATTTATCAAATATAAAAATGGAATAACTTATGATCAAGCTGGAACTTTGTTACAACAAGACCTTGAATCTGTTATAAATATGGTTAATAATTTAGTGAAAGTGGATATTACTCAGAATCAATTTGATGCTCTAATATCGTTTATATATAATGTTGGCAAGAGTGCATTTGAAAATTCCACTTTACTTAAACTTTTGAATCAAGGTTTTTATGATGAAGTTCCAGTTCAATTGTTAAGATGGAATAAAGCAGGTGGGAGAACTGTCAAAGGTTTGACAAATAGAAGAAATGCAGAGATTGAATTATGGAACAAAAAATAGATTTGTTAACTCTTTATGTGTTTCCGGGTGACAAAGAAACACTTGATGACAAGCAACGGATTATAGATTCCTGCAAAGAAATTCGTTGCAACGTAGTTTTTCTCAGCTATAGAGAAGAACTCGAAATCCAGCAAGTTCCAGATACAAAATGGTGGGGATATTTGTTTGGAAATGAATGGTTTGAAAAAGATATTTCTGAAGTACTTAACATTTATTTGGAACAAGCTAATTATAATGTTCTTACATTTTTCAAAGATATTACCAAAGAAAATGGAGAAAAAGCAGTATTTTTAGCATCAAGAATATTTCGATCTTGGATTGTTCCTTTAGGAATTGAAACATATAAAGAAGTGCCAAATTTATCGTTTATTAAAGTACTTGATGGATGGATAAAGCAAGAAGGATAAACAATGATTGGTTTCTTTGTAGAATTAAACAAAGAAGATATTAGAAGATGGGTGAAAGCTCTTGATGGCATAGAGTGGCGAGCTAAATGGTGGTTGAAAGAAAAGGGTGGTGAATTTAACAGGAGATGTGCTGTTGAATACGCAAATAGAGTATCAGTAAATATTCTTTCAAATAAGTGGTCTTTTATGCCGTATACAGAAACGTATTCCAAGTGGAAACACAAAATTGGATTAGGATCTAATCCTTTTTGGAAGTTAAAGGGTGATTTAGTTGCAAGTATGACCCAGTTTCAAGAACGTGGTGGGTGGGTAGGGGGTATTCCAGCAAATATATTAGATTCAGGGGGTAAGAGTTGGTATGGGAATCTTGATAAAGGTAAAAGTAAACCTCTTGCTATGATTGCTACAGTACTTGAATATGGGGGAGATTATAGATCGAAAGGCGGGGGTTATCACTTTCCAAGACCTATTCTTAGTAATACCTTAAATGAATTTGAGGAACAGAATTATTCTGGCATAGTTGATACAATGATGAATGATATAGAAAGGGCCTGGAAATGAGTATTCCTTTAAAAATACTTGATGTAAAACCTGTTGGATTTAGGGTAGTGATTGAACATGATCTTGAAGATTTAAAAAAATTAGCTCTGGCTATAAATTGTGCTGAGTTTAATATAATAAAGGTGAAAGAGGAAGAAAGATCAGATGTAACGGAATCAGTTAACTGGATAATTAATAAATTCTTTCCTGAACTTAAAAAGTTTCTTAAGGAAATAGAAAATGGCTCTTGATCCTTCAGCTAGAAAAGCTAATGTTAAAGATTCTATAAAGAAGTTTTTTGTAGATTCTTTAAAAAGGAATGAGAATATACCTATAACCTTTGATAGATCTTTAGTATCTCCAAAGATTCAAGGTAGAGAAGTAGATCGTTGGGTATCTATAATGCTAGGTAACATTGATCTGGATTATATGTCTAGTATTGATCTAAGAATTTTTTGTTGTACAAAGATGGATAATGAAGGTTTTCGACTTGCACAATTAAGAGATACTGTGTTAGGATACCTAACGGATACAACTGCATCTGATGGAATGAAGAGAATCACTTTTTACAAGAGTCACCCGAGCGAAGCGTGGACTGTTTTAGGAGCTTTTTTAGTACAAGAGATTCGAGAAGTAGGTGAGGACACCACTGACGACGAAACCAAGTTTTGCCTTTTAAGTGCTCGTTTAAGATGGGAGAGTAAAGTGTAATGGGAAAGCTTTGCTCTTGCACAAAATGTGGTAAACCTCTTATTGAGAGACTTACAAATGGTACATGGAGGTTTCTTTTTGGTGATAAGATAAGTCAAGATATTGGCTTAATTGTTAATATGGAGATACTTGGCGTAATTAGAATGAGATGTATAAGGAGGACATGTAGACGATTAAACCCAGATCATTGGAACGAATTTAATGCATTTGAAATAAATCAGTCCTCTTCCGCACCAAAGATCGACTGAAACTCCGACAAAGTGGTGAGTGTTGAACATTCTTTGTATTTCTTTTGAAAGGAGTTTCTATGTCGGGTCCTACCATTATTGATACTGGAACCCTTGCCCTTGGACTTGCCCAAGTACGTGTAATTGCATCGGCAGCAAATATAGCAAAACCTGGTGTTGCTTCCACTGCTGCTGATAGTATTGGGGCACTTGCAGCAACAAAATTTACAGCACAAGTTGACTACTGGCGTCATGAGTCTGGTTTCCCTCTGAAAGAAGATTCTATTATTCCTCTCAGAGAAAAAGCTGCTCTTGAATGTCAGTATGAAGAAATTAAGCCTTACACTCTTGCTCTTGCTCGCGGTGTTGATCCTACAAGTGGGACGTATACAGCAAGTTCGGGAGAGATTACACTTGGTTCTCTTTCTGCTCCTGAGTATGTAAGAATGGAAGCTCAATACACGTTTCCGAATGGCACAAATTACATGTACATTATTTTTCCTCGTGCTCAGGTTTCTGCTGCCACAGAACTTGCTCTTGCGAAAGAAGATAATGCGAAACCTACTCTTACCTTTGAAGCAAAACTTGCTAGTAGTGGTGTGACTGGTGGTAATGCTCTTTGGGATGACAAACCTCTTGGACACATTATTTTTGTGTAATCTCTAAGAAGGAGAATTGAAATGTCGGAGCCTACACTTAATCCTCAAATTAAGGAAATTGAAGTTGGAATCCGTAATTTGAGGAACATTAAGATTTATCCTCTAAGTGTAAGAGATCAGTTGAAAGCGAAAGAGATAATAAAGAGTGCTTTGGATACTTTGTTTAGTGTCAGTCAAGAGCGAACGGTAGATGACATGGTTTTTATCTCTTTCATAGTTGACACTGTAACTAAACACATTGAAGACATAGTTCCTCTTGTAACTGATTGTAAGATTACAGAGGAAGATGATTTGCTCTCTGATATTACGAATAAGCAATTTACTCAGCTTGTAGAAATAGTCTATGAAGAAAATTTTTCTTTTTTGGCATCAAAGGTGGCAGCGAAGTTCCAAACAATAAAGGAAAAGATGGCGATGTTGTCACCTATGAATCCGCCGTTGCAGAAGTCTGCCTCTGCTATGGATACAGACCTTTTGAGTTCTTTGGAAAAGGGTTTAGAGAAGGCGGATATACAATCGGACAGTTAATGTTTCTTTATGAACATAATGTAAAAAAAGAAATCGAATTAATGAAAGTTCAAGCAATGTTGCATGGAATAGATATAAAAACACAAGGAAGCAAAGTTTTAGAAAAACCAAAAGAACAAAACCTTTTGTTTGGAGATCCGAAAGAATATGAGAAAATGAGTCAGGTGGAAAGAGAAGAATTGACTAAAAAAATGATGGTTCATTATACACCACTTACACAACAAAATCCAGTTGCTTTAATAAGTAAACGGGGATAATGAATGGCTAAATCTCTCAGTCTTGGTACACTATTCAAAGGCGAAATTGATTCTACTTTTCGTAATACAGTAGAAGAAATGAAGCGGATGCTTGGTACTTTGAATGGTGCTCTAGGTGGGGTAACTGCTGCTTCAGAAAAAAATAGATCGGCGATGCAATCTGGTGGTAGTGAGTTTTCAAAATACTCGCTTGCTATTGGAAAAGCTACTGAAGTATCACAAAAGTATCATGATGCAATTGCTTACGGAACTAAGGTATTTGGAGATCAGGGCAGTGCATTTGATGCTTTTAGATCCACTCTGAACAAGACTGAGAGTGCCATTCAAGCTCATGGTCAATCAATGATAGCAGCTGGAAAAAATGGTAAATCTTGGGCAGAACATGTAGATAGACTTTCACTTACAATGGATGGTTTGAGAAAAAATATTAAACTTACCTCAAAAGGAATTGAAGATATAGTTGAACCGGTAGTTAAAGCAAGTGGAATTTTTTCTAAGTTTAGCACTGTAATATCATCAATGGCATATTGGGGTCTTGCTGCTACTGCTATTTACGGCACAATGAGAGCGATAAAAGAAGGTGTCGTAAATGTAATGGAATTCGATCAGGTTCTTAAAAATTTTCAAGCTGTAACATCTGCTACCACTGCTGAAGTAACGATGATGGGTCAAGTAATGCTTGATCTAGCAAGCAAGACCAAATTCTCTATGAAAGAGATTCAAACAGGTACAGTTACAGTAGCACAAGCTGGATTTAGTGCTGCTGAAACAATTGGAATAATGAAAGATGTAATTACATTAGCAACTGGAACTATATCTGATATGGGGAATGCTTCAGATTTGCTCACCACTGTTATACGAGCATTTAACATGAATGCATCAGAGTCAGGTAGAGTTGCAGATGTTATGGCGGTTGCAGTAAACAAATCTAAAGAAACTGTTGAAAAATTAAATGTAACTTTTTCTTATTTGGCACCTATCGCTGCTGCTGCTGGTTTGTCCTTGGAAGAAGTAACTGCTGCTGCAATGTTATTGACAGACAATGGGCTAAAAGCTTCCACTGTTGGTACTTCGCTTAGACAAGTAATTGCGCGACTTATATCTCCAACTGATTCTCTTCAGGCAAAGTTTCTTGCTCTTGGTGCAGATATGAATTTACTCAATCCTGCAACGAGTAGCTTAAAAACAATTATGGAAGAATTAGCACGTGTGGCACCAACTGCTGCTGATGCTTTTGAGTTGTTTGGACTGCGTGGTGCACCTGCTGTAGCAATATTAGTAAAGACGATGAAAGATGGGGGACAACAATTTGATACATATTATAATCAACTTTTTAATGTTGGTGCAGCACAAGCAATGATGGATGTGCAGATGCAAGGCTTGTCTTATAGAGCCAAAAATCTGTTAAATAATATACAACTTTTAACAATAGGTGTAGGTAGTGGGGGTTTTAGTGCAGTTCTGGGAGGGGTGATTGATTCTTTAAATAGTCTTATAAAAGGTATGACTTATCTTTCTACAAGTGTTATTGGTCAATATACAATTGCAATGGGGGCTGCTGCTGTAGTTACTTGGGGACTTGGCAAAGCAATAATGGCAATCTGGTTAGCTGAGTTTTTATCTGGTATTAAAACGTCTATTGAATTGATATGGAAATTAGGTATCGTAACTAGAGCAGCAAGAGCAGAATTGGTTATTTTAAGTAAAACTATTTTAACCTTTTTAGCAAGTAATTTAGTTTTAGTAGTTGGTGCTTTAGTTGGTGCTTTATTGATGTGGGTAAAAACCCAAAAAGAATTGAGTAACGAACTTATAATATCTGGAATTGAGATACAAAAGAGTATTGACAGGCTTGAGGATTATAGAAATAAATTAGTTCAATTAAATCCAGGAACTAATGAATATGGTGCTACATTAAAACGCCTCGCTATAGATTATAAAGAACTTGCCCCATTTATTGATTCAGTTACAGGTAAATGGAAAGATCAGCAAGCTGGGATTCAATTTCTCGATAACTTGCTACAAACCCAACACATAAAGTTAATGGCAGAGCAAGCAAAAGCTCTGCAACAATTAACCATAGAATTTGAAAGAAGTTTTAGTACCATATACAAATGGGTATTTAGTCTTAAAGATCCACAAGATCAATTTCAAAAATTAACAGATGCTACATTAGTTTTTATACCAAGACTTAAAGAACTTGGTATCACTGCTACATCAACTGGTAAAGAAGTAAAGGATGCTTTACTTCAAATAAATTCTAATATGTTTTCTGGTTTAAATTCAGAACAAGCAACAGCGTTGCTCACTGCTGTAATGACAAAATTAAATAGTCTTCATCAACAGGAACTTGAGGCAGAACGAAAAAAAGTTGAAGAAAAAAGAAAGATAGCAATAGGAGAACGGAGAGAGGAAGTTTCTTTGTTCGCTGATTTATATAATGATCTCGAGGGCCAACGAAGAGCAGACTCGGAAAAAATAGCAGTTAAATTGGATAAGGATCTTGAAAATCTCAAGAAAAATTTTGAAGATGAAGGTGGATCAGTTAAGGCAATGGAAGCTGAACACCTTAGATTAGCAATGAAAGCTAGAGAAGATATAGCTGAAATAAGATATAAAGATATTGGAACTTCTGAAGATGTAAATAATGAAGTCCTTAAAGGATTTCAATTATATATTAAGAAGATGAGGGATGCATATTTTAATGATCTTTCAAACGAGAATGATCTTCATAATAGAAAACTTGCTGAAGCAAAAGGAAGTAATAAAAATATTCAACAGGAAATGAATAGGCACAATGATGCTGTTTCTTTAAAAGAAATGACATTTCTTGAATCTCTTAATGCGCAAAATGCTTATGTATTAGAGAAGAAAAAGACAATATTTGTAAAAGGGTATGAAGCAGTAAGAGACGCAATATTCAAAAGTATTTCTGAATTACAACAAGATAAAGGTCCAACAACACTTTCTCCAAGTAGTTCAAAATTTGTTATCCCAACAACTGATCCAGAAATTCTTGATAATCAAGAAAAGTTCATATCAAAAGTTGCTACCAACATCGCCACTATATCTGAAAAAATGTCAGATGGGTTAGTCTTACTGTGGAATGCTGCTACTGATGTCCAAAAAGGTTACCTTTATAAAATAACAAAAGATTTTGATGAAACTATTAAAGAAATAAATAAAGGCAATGATACAACAGTTGTAAAAAATCAACGCATTCAAACTGAATTTAGTAAAGCAATGGAACTTTATATGAAGGCCCAACAAGAACTTAAACAAGTTCAAACTCCATTGCAAAAAGGATTAGAAAAATCGGCTGAACAAATAAATGCTCTTAATATATCTAAGATGACAGATCATATCAAAAAAGAACAAGAATCATTTTCTCTTGATGTTGATAAGATGAAAGATCATCTTGAAACATTTAAGAAACAACTTGATATAATGGTAGTAACTGGGGAAAAGGTGGATGTCAATTTATTTGGAAAAAATCTTACAATAGAACCAGAAGGTGATCTTGCAGTAAGAAAAAAACAACAGCAAGATTATCTTAAAGATATGGAAACAAAGTATGATGAATGGTTAGTAGATAGAATACAAAAAAGAGAAAGAAACATCTCTGAAATTACAAGAAAAGGAGCAAAAGAAAAACTTGATATCGAAGAGGAACAATTAAGTATCCAAGCAAATCTATCCCAGATAGAGGCTTCCGCTGAAATAGATTTGGTTAAAAAAGCAGGTTTAGAATATAAATTACGTGATCTTAAAATAAGAAAGGATTTATTAAGAGCTAGAGAAGTTTTAGATAAAGAAGGTGCAGATCAAACGATTAATTATGAAGAACAAGCTAATCAAGCCCTTATAAAATCAAAAGAAAAATATTGGGATGATGTTGCAAAAGCTGAGAAAAGAACCAAACTTAAAAGTTACAAGGAAGAAAGTGATAAATTTGATCTTCAAAAAGCAGAACTTGAAGCAGCGGCGCAGCAAGCTAGAACTGAGGGCCAATTAAATAATACAAGCAAGAGAAATATGCTTGCTATGGATATTGAGTTTTATCAAAAAGATTTGCAATTAAAAGTAGAACATTATAACAATATCAAGAGTATGCCCGAAACTGATTTAAAAGTAAAAGCTGAACACCTTAATAAAGCAGCAAAAGAAGTTGAGGAAGCATTACAAAGAGAATTGGCGAAGAGAAAAGAACTATACCAAATAGAACATAAATATGATGAACAAAAATGGCGTGCTGGAGAAATAAGTGCGGAACAATATTTTAGTTATATCAAACAAGCACGAGATTTTGAAATAATAGACGAGGAAGAATTTAAAGATAAGTCAATTGCTGTAAACGGCACTATGTGGGACCAAATAAAAAGGGGTTATCAAAAAGCAAAAAGAGAAATGGAATCCTGGGGTGAATTGATGATTCGCCTTGGGAAAGAAGGTCCAGATAAATTAGCTTCCGGATTGACTGATGCTATAATGTCTTTCGCTGATGGAACCAAGACTGCAAAAGAAGCAATGTCAGATTTTTTTATGTCAATGTTTAAATGGCTTGGTGAAGCAATACTTAAATGGACATTACTAAAAGCAATCGAAGCTGCAACTGGTAGTTCTAGTGGGGGATTAGGGGGGCTAGGGGGATTATTAGGGGGTTTATTTGGATTAGGTGGTGGGGGTGGGGCCGCATTTGATAATGTTGCTCAAATTGGTACCTGGTTAACCCCTTCTTTTGCTCATGGTGGTGGTGTATTAGGAGAAGATAGATTCCCTTCAAGACAAGTTTCCGTATCTGCTTTTTCTGATGCAGTTAGAGCACATAGTGGAATAGGTCCTGGTGAAAGGGCTATTGTTGCAAAAGATGAAGAAGGGATATTTACGAAAGGTCAAATGAAAGCTCTTGGTATGATGGCAGGAAGTAATAAAGGAAACTTAAACATTACTAATATTGTAGATCCAAGATTGATTGATGCTTATTTAGCTACTCCACAAGGAAAAAATTCTTTGTTAAATGTTGTAGGTAACAATCCTGGTAAGTTTAGACGAGCAATGGAGATTGCTACTTAATGAGTGCTTATTCAAATATAGAAGTAGAAGTTTATTTTCCATTTGAGCCAAATTGGAGTCAATCGTACACCTTTACTCGTGGTAAATATAATACAAGATTGTTACGGACTTTCACTGGAAATGAACAAAGAAGTGCAAGAAGAACTTTACCTCTTTACAGTCTAAAATACACTGTAGATACAATCAATGATATGGCAAGCAAACTTAGAAGGATAGTAAGAGGAAATCTTCATGCAATTTGGGGAGTTCCATTGTGGCACTACGCAATGAGACTTACTCAACCGTTCGTTCCGGGAGATTTGAGTATAGTAGTTGATGATGCTTCAAGTTCTGAGCTGTCTACCTTTACAAGGATTATGATTGGAAATTCTTATCTGAATCAAATTGTCAACTATGATTTTACCATAGGAATAACGGATGGAATAACTATCCCAGTTCTAAGCACTGCAACTAGAACCTGGGCAATTGGAACATATTGCTACCCAATCATCGCTGCTGAAATAGATAAGAGTCAAAAGTTTACTTCAAATTTGCCATTACAATCGAAACTTGACATTCAATTTAACGTGACGAAACAATATGGTACATATAAATCCATATTGAGTGGTGAACTTGTAGTAGCAAATCCTGATATGTCTATGAATGTTCGTGGTCTATGGAGAATAGATGGAAGTGGTACACTACATGAAATAGTTGGAGCAGATAGAATTGATACATGTTGGGAAGTTGATGTTGATGGTGACATTGTTTCAAAATATTAAGGTATATAAATGATCTTTTCTCAATATCTTTCTAAATATGTTTTTCATCTGATGCCTAAGTTTGATGAAGGTGCAGAAGAAACATATGAACAAAAAGGAGATATGTTTGTAGCAAATACAGTAGATTATCCAACATTATTTGAAGATTATCCAACAACAAAATTAAAGCATTATTATTCCTTTTTAAGTAAAAGCAAAATATGGGAAATAAATAATTTACATGATCTTTGTTATGGAAGATTATATTCTTTATGGGTTCCATCTTGGAAAAGAGATTTTAAATTAACTTCTAACATAGTTGCAAATCAAAGTGTGATTACTATTGATGATGTTCAATACCCAGTTTATTTTCCCGCAATTCCAGGTACTGGAAGACATTTATTTATTTATGATCTTGTAACAAATAATTGGTATTGTAGGAAAGTAAATTCAGTATCAAATGGAAATATATTAACTTTAAATTCTGCTATTCCAATTGCTTTGCAAGCAGAACGATCTATTATTTCCATTCTTTATCTTTGCAGATTTGATCTTGAAGAATTAGAATGGACGTATTTTGGTCCAGAAGGTAATGCAGAAACAGCAATAGATTTTATTGAGTTACCTAAGGAATATCCGTGAAAACTATAACTTCAACATATGAAGCACAAGAAACTGCTGTAGCTAATAGGGGTGCAGAGTTATATAGGGTTTTTAATGATTCAGGTGATATTGGATATTATACTGATGCTAGTATAGCTATTGTATATTCAGGTAGAACTTATTTACCGGCCTCAATAAAAAGATCATCCCTGGAGTTTGATTCTTCTATTGGTGTCAGTAAAATGAAAGTGCAGTTTGTTTGGAGTGATACTGCAATTACAGGTTTTATTTCCCAGAATCCTGTAGAAATAATATGGATAGAAGTATTAAGAACATATCTTGATCTTAATCCAATAGAAATAAATACTATTTTTATTGGGCAAATTAAAAATGTTGCATTTCAAGGTATTCAAGCAGAAGCAGAATGTATAAGTCTTGAGTTTTATTTAAATGTAGGTATCCCAGATAAGAGTTATCAGCGTCTTTGTAACCATTTTCTTTACGATATAGGTTGTACAGTTCTTACTGCTACATATAGAACTACTGCAACAGTATCAGGATTTGGTGCAACTTCAAATATAGTTTATTGTTCGAATATGGTTCCTAAAGAAGCTAATTATTATACTCATGGATATATAGAAGCTCGTGGAACAACAAGGATGATTGTTGCGTATGAAGTTAATGCAGATCATTTCACTCTGATTTATCCAATACCAACTCTTATTGTTGGTGATTCTATAAATATATTACCTGGTTGTGATCGAACGGGGAAAACTTGTCTTGATAAGTTTGATAACATGATAAACTTTTTAGGTTTTGAATATATTCCTTTTGATAACCCCACACTTTGGACAGCTTAAAATGAGTTATTTTGATTCAGAAGATAAACAAAAGGAATTAAAGAGGGTTCTTAATGAGTGGGTTGGAACCCCTTTTCGTCATAGTTGTGGAGTAAAAAGATTAGGTGGAGATTGTTTGCAATCTACCGCTGAAATAATGAGGGAAGTAGGAGTAAGTAGTATACCTAGATCATTTCCTACTTATGAAAAAGACTGGCATCTACATAGAGGAAGAGAAAGGATACTTGAATCTCTTTTTAGTCTTGGACAGAATGAAGAATTACCATTTGATGTAAATACACTTAAAAATGGTGATGTTATTGTTTTTCGTTACGGTCGTACGTTCTCACACTCAGGTATATATTTTGATAATCAAGTGTACCATGTTCAAGCAGGAACAGTATTTCGAGCAACATGTATAGATGATCCACAAATTAAGAATTTGAAGAAAAAAGTGTTTAGGATAAAATAATATGGCATTTGGAATACCTGCTGGTTATTTTATTATGGTTGGCATAACTTTAGCAATCGGTGCTATAGGAATGCTTTTGGCTAAGAAGACGCAAACTGATAGTACCGCACCTGCTACAAGTAAACTTGAATTCACTGCTGCTGATGAAGGTATTCCAACAGTAGAATTACTTGGTACAAGTAAATTAGTAGGTAATATAATAGGTTATTGGAACAATAGATCAGTAGCAGTAACACAAGATTCTAGTGCAGGCGGTAAAGGTGGGGCACCTGCTGCTACAAGCAATATTACAGGTTATAAGTATTATTTAACATGGGCAATTGGAATATGTCTTGGTCCAGTAGATGCTCTATATACAATAGTTCAAGATAACGATTCTGTAGTTTGGAGAGGTGAAATAACTCGACCAAATGATGGAAGTAGTTCAACTATAACTTTAACAAAAGATGAAGAAACAATTGGTTCGGCAGAAATATTTTGGGGATCAAGTGTTCAAATTCCAAGTACTGTAATTCAAACTTACGAAGGAACTGATATTCCTGCTTATAGGGGATTATGTTATATAGTTTTCAATGATTGTTATATTGGTGATTACAATAGAGCACCAAATTATTCTTTTTCAGTTAGAAAGTGTCCTGTTGTTGGTCTTCCTTTTGATGATACTTATCGTCAAATAGGTGAGTTTGATGTGAATCCAGCTACTGCTATTTGGTATATATTAACAACGATGAGAGGTCTTAGTGCTACTTGGTTAGATTCTGTTGCTTTTAATACTGCTGCATTGACTTTATATAATGAGAAATTTGGTATAGGTATGAGAATATCTGAAGTGAAAAAAGCAACAGATTATATCGAGGATATTTTAAATACGATTGATGGTGTATTAAAATATGGGGCAGATGGAAAGATAGGTTTATATCTTATTCGTGGTGCAACTGCTGTTGCTTTATTACCTGTATACACTGATGATATGATGATAGAACCCCCAACATTTCAACGTAAGTCATGGATGGATACTTATAACATGATGAAAGTTGATTATTCTGGTAGAAATGTTGTTGTCATAACATCATTAGCTACAGGTGGGGGGCAGATATACCCTTTGGGAAAGATTTTTGTTCCGCTTGGTGAAGTGCCATATTTTAGATTCAAAGCAGATAGTGGTAAATTTTTATCCCAAATAAAACAAGATGGGATTGTTATATGGTCAGGACATATAGGTGGAGAAGTTGCAGATAATACATATTGGGAAGATGGGTTATTTAAAGACATAGTTCTTGAGGCTATTTTTTCTTAAAGGTTTAAAATAATGTCAACATGGTTTGATCAAGTAAAACCTTTATCTGCAAACACTACTGAAATAGCAGTAATTCCTTGGACTCCACACACGTTCTTTTCGACGGATTCAATTGTAAGGCCCCCAGTATCTAATGGTTATGTTTATAAATGTCTCACAACTGAGGTGACAATATTTGGGTTGGTTAATCAAGGACTCTCTTCTTGGAATGGTCCCACTGTATGGGGATCGGATTCAGGTATTTGGGATGAGTTTAATACTATTGAATATTATGATGTGGATGGAACACAGTATGAAACTTGTCGTTGGTGTGTATATGGTATAGATCCTGCTGAGTCAGGTGTGTTTTCTTGGACTGATCCTGATTATGCTATAGGTACACCAACTGTAGATAAATGTGTGAATTTCAAAGATTCTTCAATAAATCTTGGAGACACAGGTAATCAGCAAATACTTGGGGGAATTAATGCAACTAGCATATCATTTCCTCTCATTCAAGACATTGTACTTGCACGGACAGTAGCAGCAAGAGAATTAAGAAAAGTAAGTTATCCTCTAGCTGAGGGCACATGCAAGTTTAATCGTTCTGTATTTAAACTTGAAAAGGGTGATAATTTTGTACTTAAAATGACAACAATGTATGGAATTACTCAGTTGCCAGTTCTTGTAACAGGTATTACCGAAGAAGGTCCTGATTCTGATGTTATTAATATAACATGGATGGAAGATCCAAATTATTTAAGTGTTAGCACTTTTGCTGATTTGACAAGCATAAAACAGTATGCAATGCGAGGGAATGATACAACGGCAGGTAAAACTGCTTTATCAAAAGTAAAAGCTTTTGAATTACCTTATGGATTATCAGGTAACAAAATAAAGACTGGTTTATTAGTAAGTAGAGAAACTGGGGGTGAATCTGGCTTTAATGTTTTTTTTAGTTCAGATGGTGATAGTTACAGATTCATGACTCGATCTTCTAAATATTCTGTCTACGGTACAGTAGCAGTAACTTATATTCCACCTTCCAATACTATAGATGATAGTGTAGGTTTATATATAGATTTTTACCAACCAAATGATGTTGCAATAATTGAATCATTGACAAGAGGACAACTCGGTTCTCTTACAAATTTAGCTATATTGAACTCTGAATTTATTTCTTTTCAAACAATAACTCCAGTAACAGGTTTTACTGGTAGATACTTATTGTCTGGAATATATGGTGGTCGATTTGATACAGATAGAGTAACACATACTGTAGGAGAACCTTTTTGGTTCTTGGGTGCAGATCGTTATCAAATAATCTCTGATGATCGCTTGATGAAAGATGCTATACGTTATTTTAAAGTTGTTCCCTTTACTACGGAAACTGTTGGAAAGTTAGATTGTGCAGCTCAAGTAGCTTTGAATCTTATGGGTGGGGCATTGATGCCTTATTCAATAGTCAATTTGAAAGTAAATGGACAAGCAATTAATCCTCGTTATACGAAATATGAAGATTTGGTATTGACTTGGAATTTGAGATTAAAAGATGCTGGAGCAGGTTTAAATGTTCTTGAAAATCTTGAATCAACAGCTACTCCACCTATTTATATTCATTTTGGTGCAACTATCGGTAGTTTGGGAATAATAAATGGAAAGACTGCTTTTATCCCTGATGAAGGTAGTCCGGGTTTACCACAAGTCAATCTTTTGACAAATACATATACTATTCCAAATAGTTTACTTCAAGCATTAGGATATACAGCTAAAGCACTTGAAATAGTAATGTTTCCATTAGTAGATGTTAATCAAACAAGATTTTCTGGTAAGGCTACAACATTAGTTACCTATCTTGCAGACTGGAGGCCATAAAAATGTCTACTGATGTATATGAATTTGACACAGTAGATCCTAGTCTGTTGGGATGGGATGCTTTGTTAATGAATAATTTTGATAAGATTGAGGCATATAATTATACATTATTAAGGTATCAAGTAGCTTCTGGTGAAGTTATTATATCTGGTGAAGCTGTAAATTTATATAGGGATTATTGGAGAACAGCTAAAGCAGATGGAAGTAGGCAGCCAATAGCAGGTGTGGCTATAGAATCTGGAATATCTGGTGAATGGGTTCGTGCAAGAAGTAAAGGGCCTTTCACTGCTAATTGTTTTAATTTTATCGGAAGTGGTGAATATATTTATTTAAATAATAGTGGTGAGTTTGTTTCTACTGCCCCCTCTACTAATGTAGAAATTGTTGGATATGCATTAGCACATGATAAACTTTTTATAAATCCTTTACCAGTTAGTATTATTACTCCAGCAAGTAATGATATTGTAGATAAATCTGATGGTCATACATATAGAGTAGTTAGTAATAACGGAATGATAGGTTTGGAGGAAATAGCATGAAAAAATTATCTGCTATATTAGTGCTTTTATTTATTATTCTTACTCAACTTGGGGCTTCTACTACATATTTCGTTCCGGATTCACGTACTGTAAATGGAAAAAGACTTAATGCTAATATAACTTTGAATCAAGATGATATAGGAGATGGAACTACATATAAACAAGTATCTTCATCTGAGAAATTTATTTGGAATAGTAAACTTAGTCCATCACTATACGATGCTAATTCATTGCTAATAGCAATCCTAGATGATACCCCTGTCAAGCTTGAAGTAACTGAGGAAACAGTAATCGGGCGTGTAACAGGTGGGAATATTGCAGCTCTGACTCTCGGGGTAGCAGCCGGGAATGTGGCTAAACTCCCGGCTGACCCCGGAGCGAATACGGTTCTTGGATTTGACAACACCACGAATACCTACAAACCGTTTGCCATTGGGACGGGCCTTGCCTATGACCAGCCTACCGCCACCTTGTCATCTACGGGTAGTGGCGTTACAGCCCATTCGGACTTGACGGAACTTGATTACGCGAGTTCGGGACACACAGATTTCCAATACACCAGTTTTGCTAACATTGCTGAGTTTGGTGCCATAGGTGATAGCAATACATCTACAGCAGCCGATAATACAACTTATATCCAAGCTGCTCTAGATTCAGGCGCAAAAGATATATATATTCCAAAGGGCACTTCGGGCACGGGTATATTTTATTGCGGACCTCTTAATATTCCTTCAACTGTAAAGCGCATACATGGTCCAGGACATCTAAAATCTTACAGTGCAGCGTTTGTAAATTCAGCATTTCTTAACATTATGTCGCATCCAGGACCTCTTGCCCTGGAAGGTTTTACCATAGAACTTGATAATGCATTGTATGGAGATAATAACATAAATATAAATGTATACGCTTCTGATAGTGTAACTATGAGTAGGTTAAATATCATAGGTGGCTATTATGGAATATATGGGAATAGCGCAACTCATTTAATAATAACCAAAAATACTAAGATTTCCGGCTGGTACACAACATCAGTTTTATTTAATGCATGCTCCAACTCCGAGGTCAGCCATTCTCAGTTATTGGATACTGCTCCTGGAACAGCAGAAGCATTTAATGTATATGGAGGTACAAATGTAAATCTTATCCATAGTTATGTATCTGCTGGAGCTGCAGCGGAAGGGTTTGCTACACATTGGTCGCTAACATCAAAAAGCAGATGTGAAGATAATCGGATAAGGAATTCATCCCAAGAATTAGTAGCTGGAACAAGCAATACAGACTTTCAGATAATTAATAATGATTTAGAAGGTGTAGCTGGGGTCCATTACGACAATGGGATAAGCATTGGTGGATCTTCAGGAACACATGATAACAGCACGATTGTAAAAGGCAATCACCTTGTCGGTATTGGCGCGAATGGAATATTAGCAGGTGATTTTGCTATTGATATGATAGTAGACTTTAACACTGTTGATAATGCTGGAACATGGGGACCGGCAGCACCAGCCGGAACGGTGCATTGCAACGGTATTGCAGTTTATCCAGACGCACAAAATACCATTATCACGCGGAACATTCTCAGGAATACCGGTGCTAGCACGTCGATGCGCTATGGTATACGTGAGATAACAAAGTCAGAATTGGGTTATGGAACAAACGAAGCAAAAGGAACTTTTGTAGATGGTAATATAATTGTTAAAGCAACAGTCGGGGACGTTCTTCTAACTGGTACAACACCCTATGAAGCTATGACCCATACTATGTCGGGAACGGGTACATCAGCAATCACAAATGCTGATACACTTCGTGGCCCTTCTTCGGCTACTGATAATAATTTTGCTATATTTGACGGAGCCACAGGTGGCTTGGTTAAGGATAGTGGTGTTAATTTCGCATCGTTCTTTACCACAACCTACAATATAGGGGCCAACAAAAGCCTGAACACAGTCTACCGGAACACGACCGGAAAACCATTATTTCTTATTATTTCCGTGTGTGCCAGTTCCGGGGGAGATACTCTAATACTGTACGGGGATGCTGCGAATCCTCCGACGATTCAATCAGGTTTCTGGCAAGCCCCGGCTAATAACCATTGCGGGACATTAACTTCAGTTGTAGGGGTGAATGAATATTACAAGGCTGTTCCTGGTGCTTCTGTTGGTCTTGGTGGGTGGGTAGAGAAATATTAGTATTAATTAATATTTAGACTGGAGACTACTAAATATGGCAACTAATATATATGAATTTGACACAGTAGATCCTAGTCTGTTGGGATGGAATACACTACTGACAAATAACTTCAATAAAGCTGAGTTATATAATCACACCTATCTTCGATATCAAGTTGCTAGTGGTGAAGTTATAGTTTCAGGTGAAGTTGCAAATTTATATAGAAATACATGGCGAAAAGCTTTTGCTGATGGAGTTAAACAACCTGTTTCTGGAATATTTCTTGAATCTGGAATATCTGGTGAGTATGTAAGAGTTCGAACATTAGGTCCATTAACTGCTAATTGTTTTAATTTTGTTGGAAGTGGTGAATATATTTATTTAAATAATAGTGGAGAACTTACATCATCTGCACCTACTTCAAATCTTGAAATTGTTGGATATGCATTAGGAAATAAACAACTTTTTATTAGACCACAATACATTGATTCATCTATTGCTATTTCAGATAAATCAATCACTTATGCAAAGATGCAAGATATATCAGCGACAGCTAGATTACTTGGCCGCAAGTCTTCTGGATCTGGGAGTACAGAAGAATTATCAGCGAGTGACACAAAAAATTTACTTGGTATTACTCAGTATGATGAGACTGTAAATTATGATTTTGGAGTTGAATATAGAAATACAACTGGTAAAACTATAACAGTTGTAGCTATAGGATGGTGTGATACTACTGGAACTTTTATTGGTTATTCTGATCCTTCTACTCCAGTATCAAAATATGTGCATTGGGAAACTAAAGGTGCTAATCAACGTCATACAGTTAGAATGACTGTACCAAATAATAATTATTTTAAGGTAAATATAACTGGTGGCAATGTAGCTAAAGATGCATGGTACATAGAATACTAAAAAGGAGATAAAATGCCTACTTTCCAAAATGACAATGATTTTGCAGTGAGAGTCACTAATTTTTCTGGTGAAGCACAAGTAGTACCACCTGGGCACTCTGTTAAATCTTATCAAGATTTAACTGTAGATGGATTCACAGAAACTTCTGTTAGTCCAGTTGATTCACCTACATTTAATTGGAATGTAGTAATGATAGGAGTAGCAGGTGGGTCAGGAACAGTAACAGTTGGTAAAAGAATTACTGGATTAGAAATATTTAATAGAGTTGATAGTAGTGGGGAAGTTGATATTCATTTTAATAATGCTACTGGTCCCCGTGCTGCTTTATTACTTCCTGGTAGAGGTATTGAATTTGCAAAAGAAGATGTATGGGGAAAAGTGAACACTGTTATTGTTGAATCTACTTTTGGTGCAGTAGTAGATATAAGAGAAATGCAATAAAAATGGTTTTCAATTGACAAAAAGGAGAAATTGTTTGATTACTTTTTCAACTTTAAGAGGATAAATAAATGTCAAATAAAACCAAATTTATATTATTTTTGTTTGCACTTTGGTTTGGGTTTGCTGAACTTGTTAACGCTCAAACTACTTTTGAAGGAATAAGAATACCCAAAACTGTTACCCAAACAGAAGCAGAAGCTGGCACATCTACTGCTGTTAGATCATGGACACCTGATCTTGTAAAAAAAGCAATAGATGCTGCTATTGTAGGTAAAGCTGCTACAAATCAATTATTCTTCTTAGGTACAACGCAAATTGCAATTAATAGGGGAATAGGGGCTTTATCTATTGCGGGGATTAGCCTCGATAATGCTGCTGCACAGTTTTATGATACATCTGTTCCGACGAAGACTGTCAAGATAGACCCGTCTAATCAGACTCCAGGTAACACCGGGACCATTCAAGCACCAGATGGTGGGACAGCAATACTCCCTGCTGGTACGTTGGTTACAGCAGCAAACGTCATAAATCAAGCAATTACTGGATTTACATCTGGTGCAGCAGCTTTAGTTGCGACTGATAGTATTTTACAGGCAATTCAAAAGCTTGATGGAAATATTGCAACTAAAGCAGCAGTCAATGCGGACACTACGGGTTCTGCGGGTAGTATAAAATCTACTGCCACAACAGGTAAGATCACTGTAAGTGGTCCTGCTGCTGGACAGACACGAGCTTGGACAACCCCAGATGCGGATATGACCTTTCCCACTTCCGGTTTGTTGGTAGGCACCACGGACGTTCAGACCGTAACCAACAAAGCCCTTCAGCCCGTCATGGTGGACGGGTCAGCCGCGCTCAACCTCACTGCGGCACAAGTCACGAACACTATCATAACCAACACGGGTCAAGGCCCCAACGATATCAGCCACACACTTCCCGTTGCGGCGGCGGGGTACAACTTCATCGGCTCGGTTGGTGAAGCACAGGCGGCTAAATACTGGCGCTTCACGGCTTCCACAACCCCGACCCCTGACGATTTCATGTGCCTGAATGGTACGTGTGGCAAGACTTACGTGTCCATTGCCGTTCCGACACAAGGCGCAACCGTTACTTGCTGGACTCAGCAAATGGCGAGCACGGGAATAACCGTTGGTCCTGCCTTGGCAATAGGTTCAACCACCACGGCAGTGGCACACGGGGCGTTCAGCTTTGACGTTGCCGGGACCGGATACGCGAAAGTGGTTGATGCAGTAGGCGTAGCCCCTGGGAATGATGTTATCCCTCAAGGCAAATTCGGGGCCGTGGCTTTCGATATCGGGGTAAACGGCACCGTGGACGCTATTGAGGCATCCGCCAATGCTACCGGCTATGATACCGCTATCCTCGCCGTGGCAGGTCTGCCAGCAGCCGAAGCCGCTCATGTGCGCATGGGATACGTTACCGCCAGCAAGTCAGACGGTAATTTCACGTTCGGGACTACTGTTCTCAGTGATGGCAGTTCAACGGTCGCCTACACCAGTTCAACGGCCTACACAAAACCCTTCGCATGGTACTGCATATCAGGTGCCGGTACATGGAGCACCAACTAATGGACCGACGAGATTTCATCAAGAAGGCGACCACGTTCATCTTCGCCGGTGGGTTGTTCCTGCCGAGTCGAGACATTATTCGGCCAGCCGAGGCTTTGAATATGGCCGGGTTCGGGTCGAGTGGCGTTGCTGGGTGTAGTTATCCTACGAAGGATAGTTTTACTACCGACCCAGCGCAAACTACATGGTTAGGTTATTCCGATGGGACCAAGTATGCCTCAAGTAAATTCACTGCTGGTAGTTCGTATTCTTTGGCTAAACTAACGGTAAAATTGTTAAAAGCAGGATCGCCGTCATTTACAATAACAGCATATATTTACAGCACCCCTACAAATGATCCTGTCAATCTGCTTGCCACGTCTACTGACACGTTGTCTGCTGCTTCCGTAAGCACTTCAGCAACAGACTACACATTCAATTTCTCAAACTATGGTCTTATTTCTGGAACATCCTATAGCTGGGCACTTGGGTGTAGTTCTGTTGGAGATAGTTCGAACAGGATAGATATTTACGGGGGGTCTGGCGGAAGGACATGTTTGAGTGCTGACGGGTCTACTTGGACCTATGACTCGACACTCCAGTGTTATTTTATAACTCAATCCTGCTCATAGGAGCCAAAATGGGAGTCTTGTTCGGGGGTGGTGATATAGTATAAAAGGAGATTATATCTCCTTTTATACTAATTAACATAACTAATCTTGTTCCTCATTTCAACACGAAAGATTTTATCTGCTGCTTTATTTACTCTCTCTACATCACTTATCATCAAGATTTGAAGGTTACATTCTCTTGTTAACATTTTCGCCATATCAGAACAGTTTTCTTGTTCTTTATCTCCATGAAGATTTCTAAATGGTTCATCAGTTGCAAAGAATAAACGATTACCTGTTTTATTCCTTTTCAAGAATAGAAAAGCAATCTTTAGAGCAAAACAAGTTACATCTTTTACACCACCCCCAACAAAATCTGTTTCTTTCCCATCTTTCATGAACAACAGATCACACTCAGTTCGGCCTCGGCGCTGGACAAATTTAACAAGGAATTGATCTGGATCTTCAAATACTGCTGATAATGCAGTTGACACTAAATTTGAAATCCTATACTCAAGGTTTCTTTGTGTTTCTTCTGCTTTTTGTTGACAATACACTTGTGCAGCTTTAGCAGCAATTTGATCTTGTTCTAATGACTGGATTGATTGTTTATATGTTTCAATATTCCTTAGAAGGAAATCTCGGTTTGTTTTTTCGTCAATGAACTTTTGTTTGAGTTTTTGGTATTCAATCATATTCTCAATCCCTTAAAATGATCTATAACTTCTTTAATTGTATCCCTTTCCATAATCAAAACATCAGTCAAACTTTTTTCTGGAGAAAGTTCGAACCAAACCATCAAAGTAATTAAAAACCATAGAATAAATACTATAAGGGAAAATACCCTAATTATTATATTAAATTCTTTCATAATGGGAACACTTGTTTAAGATGGGTTAACTTCTCATTGATTTGTTTGTCAATGTTAACCAGTTCTGTTTCATTTGTTGATAGCCATTTAGAAACGAAATTTTCATCACAGTTACCAATCTCTTTTTTCAAGCTTTCTTCATTTGTTTTTAAAGAACCTTCATCTTGTGCAAGAGTTCTTTCTGTTTCAGCAATAGCTTTTTTGTAAGACTGAATATCTTGAATTATATTACTCATATTTTCTCCTTTTGTATTATAGCTTTTAGGTCGTTATAAATTTGATCTCTTTCTTCTTTTCTACCTCTTTGTATTGTAATAGATCCACCATGAATAAAATATATTTCAAGAGAAAATCCATAATGGTTACCATATTGTTGATAAAGTTCTTTTTTGATCAAGGTAGCAATATTATCAACATTTGCAGTAAAAAATAAATCTTCAAATTCAATTCCATATTTACTCATATCTTCTCCTTAATATGTTCTATGAATATAAACTTTAAGGTTTCTTTCTTTTGCTTTATTTATCATATGTTCTGTACCTCTACTTTGCCCATCCCATAAAGCTATCAAAACATCTGCATATTCTGCCATTTGTGCATTTCTTATTTTTCCTGCTGATTTTCCATAACGAGTCCATGCAGCATGAAATTCTGTTACTGGAATATTATGTTTAATAGCCCACTGTCTTCCAAGTTCATCTGCCCCTTTTGCCATTCCACAAACAACTTCAGTTATAGAAATATTTAATATATTTATTGCTGATGAAATAGCTGAATCTAAAGCAACTGGATTTGTTATTGTTCTGCTTCCTGCTATAATAACTTTCATGCTGGAATACTCCTTTCAACAAACTCGATTGCCTTTTCGCTAAGTCCAGAAGTAGATAATCCTAATCTAAGATTCAATAAATAATCAAGACCAGATTCCTCTACATTTTCATTCAGCTTTTCTTTTAGATCATTAAGTTCCTTACTTTGTTCTTTCTCCTTAGAAATCTTTTCGATATTCATAACCTGAGAAATATCTTTACAAGGAATATAATGAATATCACTTTTTCTTGTCTCTGTATCAAAGATAAAAATACAAGGTTTATGATCCATTTGATCTGATTTTTGTCTCATTAAAGAACCAGTATTAAGTAACCATTTATCTCCATTTATATGAGAAACACAAGAAACAACTGTTTTATGATTATCTCCAGATACAATAAGATCAAAATTATTATCTTTTAAAAACTTTCTTGCACTATCATAATTCTCTTGACCATACCATATCTTCTCAGAGATCATCATAGAATGGATAATAAGAATATTAAATGCTTCAGGGTCTTCTATTTCAGGAATATCATCATTCCAACCAGCACCATAAATATGAATACCTTCTTCTGGTTCAAACATATCCCCCCTGCCTAAAAGTATAATTGATTTAGCTGCCGCAAATGTCATGATAGGAGTATTTTCAAGATCGTTTGAATGGTACCTCATATCATGTTGCCCTGCTATATCTATCCCGATAACTTCTTTCTCTTTCCAACTCAAAAATAGATCAATGTATTTTTGAGTAACTGAATAAGGCAATGTAGCAGAATTAGTCAAGTCCCCTGCCCTTAAAATATAGGAACATTGATTGTGATAAGCCATATTATATATCCAATCAACTTTCCTAAACAATTCTGCTGAAAAATCATCTATTCTATTTTTTGGTGTTGTAGCTCGAAGATGCCAATCACTTGTGCAAAAAAATTTCATATTTATACTCTCATGCTTTGAAATAGCAGTCACTACAAACTCCGGCACATTCTTCATCACCTTTTGTCATTATACCTTTACATATACTACATGGAATATCAGAAGGCTCAGAATAATATTTTGGAAATTCTTTTTCTTCAACATGTATAAATCTACCACAATCAACACACCGTGGCGGATAAGGTGTATATCCAGAATGGATTGGGCATTTTTCATTTGATTCTAGTATTGTAGATGAACAAATACAATAATCTGGTAATCTACATTTGTGGTCTTTCATGGCACTAAAACCTTTCATGATAGTTTAAACTACACTAATCTAAATAAATAATATATGGTTGCTATTAAAGAACATAAAAATATAAACATACTCCATTTTTCGTTGCCTTTAAGTTTCTCAACTTCCATTAATAATGATGTATATGCAATAAGTAAAATAAGTTTTTCATCAATGCTCATTTCGCCCCTCACTATAAAAGGAATTTCATTTTTTAGTTTCCTCATTTTTTGGCCAATTAATCATTCCTTTTCCTTTACAAGTTTTACATTGATCTTGGGTTTTTATAGTACAATCTGGACATTCTCTTATACAATCCCATTCCGGATCATGATCCCACCCACATCTTAAACATTGATTTTGTTTCATTTCGTCTCCACTGTATAAGTAATTCCATTTTCATTTATATCAACTCCTACTAATTTTTCATCTTCTTTTATTTCATCTGTGGACTTAAACACTTCTTCTAATCTTTCCCAAGATATAAATCCCATAACACCGGTATTAGATCGCCCAATTTTTATTTTCATCCCTTCTCCTCAAGTTCTTCATGAATATGTGCTCTTATTTCTCCGGATAAATTAAAGACTTGTTCCAATAGTAGCAATCTTTCTATTATTAATCCCTTCCATTCCTCATCCGATATTTCTGTAGAGGTAAAAAACTCAAGTCTGAAAAATTCTTTCCTTTTGGGATTTATTTCACACATTAGAAAGTCACCTTTCCACTTTTAACGCTATCAGATAATGGACAGCTCACTTCAAATATAGGACAAAGTTTCACTGAATCAAGAAGGTTTTTAAGTTGGGAATTTTTGTCTTTAATGATCTCTTGACTATTATGGATTTTAGTTCTTAATTTTGATACTTGTTCTGATACATTTTTCACTTTATCTTTCAAGGAAACTATTATTCCTCGCTTCTCAATAAGCAGTTCTATGTCACTTAGAACTGCTTTTGCGTCTAAAAACTTTTGTTTCTTTTGAATTGATTCTTTTAAGAACTGAATACGATCGGATAAAGTTTTAATGTCTACTATTTTAAGTGACAAAGTATATTTTGTATCCACCAAAGTTTCTACTTCACTTAAAATAAGCCCGCATTTCAACCAGTCTTTGTTGTCTATGATCCTTTCTCTTAATTCAGAAGTTTTACCAGATAATTCTTTGACTTTAATTACCTTAGATTTCAACTCTGAATTTTTAATTACTAATCCATCTATCTCTATAAACAATGGCTCTATAGAATCAAGATGGGAAAGTTTCTTAACTTCCTTTTCAGATTCTTCAAGGTCTTTTTGGGTTCTGACAAGTTCCTTATTTATGTTATCTACATTGGATCTAGCTTTGTCAAGAACTTCATCAATGATAGTAAGTCCACAAAACTCATTAAGCTTTTTTGCAACTTCACCTGGAGAAGTATGTTTACTTAAAAGAAATCTATCATCTTCTTGACCTTGAATATTTATTTCATCTATCCGAGATATATCGAAAATTTCCTTTGGCACATCTGTTCTTAAAGCTTCTAACTTACCAGATTTATTACCATTTGAAAATCTGTATCAGTTTATTTTATTTTCTTCATCTGTTCTTTCATTTCGTTCTCTTATCACGGATCCATTATCAAATATAACTCCCACTGATGATGAATCTTTTTTATCTACTGGATAAGTAGTGGGTCTAAATCCTAACCCACGAAAATTATTTAAAAGAGCCCATTCAAGCCCCTCGTGAATTACTGATTTTCCATTTCCTGTAGAACCAGCAATAACATTTAAGCCAGGATCAAGTTCGAGTTCAGAATCTTTATGGCTTACAAAGTTTTTAAGTCTGATTGTTTTAATCATATTTTATTGTTCTCCAAAAATAACAACAAAATTTGCCTTTAAAACATATTGTAAGTATCCACCTAAAAGGAAATAAGAAATCAATTGATCTATAATTAATACGAATAGGCTTATACCATTTTATATCATCAACTGTTCTCATGATGGAAATCTTTCAAGAGCAATTTTTAATTCTTCCACAGTAACAGAAAGTTTTATTTCCTCTTTTACTTTTTCTTTTAATTCTCGAAGAGATTGCAATTCAAGATTTTGTTCTTTCATATATTTAAAAATACTTTCAGAATCATAATATCGTTCTCCAATAATCCTCCTTATTTTATTTTCAAATAAAGATATTCTTGTTTCAAGTAGTTCCTTTTCTTTTTTCATAGATTGATATTCCTGATATTCTGCTTCAATATTATTTTCCTTATAAAATTTTTGGATTGTATTTTCTTTGTTATGTTTCATCCCTAAATTTATTTTGTCTACACAATTGATAAAACGAGTATTAAGTACATTTAGATACGAATTTTTGGTTGATCTTTCTGCTTTCATTTTATTCTCCTCCATTTTTCCTTTTACCATAAAGTGTAATTAGGATGGCATCACTACGACCATCATACGTTCTGCCCCTAGGTCCTCTTAACACAAGTTTTGGAAATAAATTTTCTGCCTTTCTACAACTATCACCTTTTGTATCTTTGCCAATAGAGAAATGCTTTTGCCATTCTTGGGCAGATATTTCTTCAAAACTTACCCCAAGTGCATCAAGCGCCATCAATATTTCACCATATTGCTTACCAGTATTAAATCCTGAATTAGCACTTTGGTCAGGCCTAACTCCTTGTCTTTCAATGTAGCATAAACATTTATAAGGGGATGGTTTATCATAATTAACTAAAATTTTAAGAAGTTCTAATAACTTTTTTCTGTCAATAAACTTTTTTACTTGAGTTGTTTTCTTTGGAGTTATAGACCGTTTGGATCTTACTTCTTTTTTTATCTCATAAATTGGCATATCATAAACATCATAAGATCCATCAGAACGAATTATTCCAATAGCACCTGTTTGTCCTGGATCAATTCCTATTGATATCATATTATCTCATCTCCAATAAGTTTCGCCATTCAATAAGTCTTTCAGCTTTCAAGAAAGAATAAAAACCATATTTTTCACACATGTTTTCAAAGTCTTTAAGATAGAATACTTCATCATTCATGATTGAAGGAATCATAGTTCCTTCAAATGGAAGTACTACAAGTTTCTTATTACGTTCAATGATTCTTTGTCCTATTTCAGAAAGTATTAAAGTGTGTGTTTCTCTACTCCTTGATAATCTGCCAAGTAAATATTTAATAGCTGTTTTAACCCCAACATTTTCTATGCCTTTTACATAGTCAGTTGTGCATCCAGCTATTGCTAACACTTCTCCCCAATAAGAAGGATAAATACCAAATCTATCATAAAAATCTCTATCAGTAGTTTTTTCTTTAGATTTTGGATCATAAAGAAAAATTGTATCGTCAAGTAGTTGAAATAAATCATGGTCATTTGCTACAATACACATCTTCTGATTTCTTGTGTTGGTTTGAACAATAGAAGCAATGATATCATCAGACTCATATCCATCTTGATTAAATATGTTTTTGAATCCAATTGACGGTAGAACATCATTTTGAATTACAGCAAATTGACCATAACAAATATTATTATAAATTAAATCGTCTTCAGTGAGTTTACTTTTATCCTTTCTATTTGCTTTGTATTCTGGATATATTTCAAGTCTTTTTGAAGTTCTTGAATCCCAACAAAATACAAACCTTTTTGACTTGAATTTTTTTATAAGGTTACTTATTTGTTGGAGAAAAACATAAATAATGCTTGTGTGAATATTTTCATGTTTTAAATCCATTCCTTTCATTGCATGTTTTGCGGCATTGGCTATATAGCCAGAATCTACAACGATCATCAAATCATTTTTCATTTGCCACCATACATTCTTTTCCATTCTGCTATGGATTCAATATTAAGAGATATTTTATCTATACTATGATCTTTTGAATGGTGTACAAATACATGAGAAATAACAACTTTATATTTCTCTTGGAATTCATTTAATATTTCTTGGATATGTAATTCAAGTATTCCTTCTTCCATTTTTATTCTCCTAATGTATATTTAATTGATTCTTTTTCAACCAAAAGACCACGAAGTAAAACCATATAATTAATGCTATCAATTATTTTTTCATCCCATTTTTCAATTGAAATAGATTTTCCTTTAGATAAAACATTTACATATTCACAAATACTTTGTACATGTTTTAACCACATACCAATAAGAACTTGTTCTGGTGTTTCATTTATTAAAGGAGCTATTTGTTTAAATTGACAAAGACGATCTTTTTCATTTGCATATTCACCAGCTTTTAATCGTAAAACATCCTTGCAATTTTCTAAAATTGCATCTGTCATGGTATTAAATTCTTCGTAAGTCATATTATTCTCCTTCCATTAAAGATCCATAACTTTTAGGTTTAATTTCTTCAGTTATTCCATAATATTCTTTCATAGCTTGTTCTGCTTCATCTTGAGATTTAAAACCATGAATAAGTTGTCCATCCTTAGAGAAACACCAACCTTTTGGTTCAAAATAATAAACAAGATCAATTGTTTTTCTTTTGTTTACCATTTTGGCATCCTTTTAACTTTAGCTTCCTCTAACAAAGTATCCCATCTAGCTTGAATCATATCAAGCAATACAGAATATTCATCAGGATTTTGTTCAAAGAAAGGAACAATAGTTTTTTCACCTTGTCCCATAGTTTGTTCACCCCACTTATACCAACTTCCGCTAGGCTTAATTATTTCTGTTTCAAGAGCAAAATTCACAGCACTTCCAATATAATCAATACCATATCCATTTAGTATGTTAAATTGAATTGTACGAGAAGGTGAAGCAGCGTGATTCTTTTGTACATCTATTTCAATAGGAAATCCTTGAATCATACCATTATCATGTTTTAGTTCCCCCATTTGCCTTAACCAATAAATAATTGTACATGAATGATCTAAAGCATTTCCGCCAGATCGTGAAACTTTAGATTCCCAAGGTTTTGCTCCAACATTTGCTCTGATTTGAGAAACAATATGAAGGATACAATTAGAATCTTTAATTAACTTTGTATTTTCAGCATGGAAGAATTTAGATAGGATAGTAGGAATACCCACCTTGTAATCTTGTGCTCCCATTCCTTTCTTCTTGTCTTTCTTTACTTCTCTGGCATTGTCAAGTCGATCAAGAGCATCAAGCACAATCAATATGGTATCATATTTCCCTTTATTTTCTGTAAGAAGATTAACAGTCCAATCACAAAAATGTTCAATTGTGTTTGAATGTTCCCAGGTTATGTCATTGATTGGCAAGTGATTATCTGCTGCAAGTTGGTAGTTAAATTTATGTTCAGGTTCATTTACAGCAATTAGAACCTTTTTCCCTTGTTTCTTTCCTTCTCCATAAAAAATATTATTTGCAAGCTCGCACCAAAGCAAAGTCTTCCCAGTAGTATGTCCCCCTATTCCATTTACAATTGTGCCTTTAGGAAATCCATTATGAACATTTCCTGATAAAGCAAGATTGAGAGTTGGACATCCTGATGTTACCCACTCAATTTGTTCTGGCACTACGATTTGATGTTTGGATTTATCTTGAACATGTTCCACTACAGTTTGGGCATCTGCGGAAACTGATTTTCTTCTTAGCATTACTTCTGCCATATTATCCCCCTTATTTGTCTACCCAAATTCCATTGTATTGTGCTCTTAAAAAAGGAAATCTATTTTCTTTATCACATTCAAGACAATACCAATATTTATATAAAGGATCAATTTCATACCAACCAAAACGAAGCATTTTTGTACCACAACATTCACATATGGGATTATCAGCTTGTATTTCTTGAAGAAATTTTGATACATATCCAGTTTTTCTCCTTCTTAATTCAGCCAATTCCCATACATATTTATATATATGTAATCCTTTTGAAATCCCGATTGTTTCACCTGGTTCAACCCCTATCTCTGATGCCATATATTCTTTCAAGCATTGTAATCCACCAAAGTTAGCTGGCAATCCTCCCCACAAGTCCCATGATCTAAAATAAGTTGTGAAGTGTAATTTACCATCTTGAATACGAGTATCAATCAATTGTAAACAAGGTGGGTCTTTGAGTAACATATCACCTGGTTGAGCTACACTCATACAAAGTTGATTGTTTCTTATCTTACCTGTTTTGTATTTGTCGATGACATGCTGGACTTGATTGAATGTAGTTAAAAAAGCATCACGTTCTATTCTTGTATCATTTAGTCTTTGTCCATATGTATAGTCCTCTTCAGGTTTCTTTTCAGAAGACATCAAGTATAATACATAAGGATCACCTTCAAATCCTTCCCCACCTTCAATATATCCTAGAGCAACAGGATTAGGAATTCCAGAATTTTTCATATCATCTGGGAGTTCGGGTTCAAATGGTCTTATTTCTGGATGAAGTATTTGAATAATTACAAAATCAAATTCTAATCTATAATCTCCTGCATATGAACCTTCATCAATTTTGAAGACTCTACCATTATCCATAATAGACATTATTAATTGATGCCAGGCATCAGGGATTGTTGTTGCTTTGATCGAAACTACATTTAACATTTAAAACTCCTTATAAAGAAAACTGTGATGGGGTGGGACTTGAACCCACAAATTTTAATGAATAATTGACTGGAGGGTGAAACCCACAATGGGTATCTATATTCATTAAAACATAGTATGGGATAGGGATACTATACATTACCATTATGTTACCCATCACAGTTTAATATAGTGGGAAAAGTAACTAATGCCCCTCATGAAGTGATCACCGTAAGTTGTCAACTCCCACTTACATTAGCACTTTTCCCACTAACTGTTTTTAACTTTCTATATCTGTATCTTGTTTACTACAATTTCCATTTACATCTATTATAATTTCTTTGAATTGACAGCAATTATCCTCCTCGTGAAATTTACATATTGTTCTTTCACAAAGAATATTAGTTGGAGGTGAAAAACTAATTAATTTACCAGGTTGTAATAATTCTAATGTTTCTTCTTTCATTTTATCCCCTTCGTCTTCTTGCTATAGGTGCAGCAGTTTGTTCTGGTGCAGTTTCTACAGGTTTTGTTTCTTGTACGGGTGCAGTAGTTTGTACTGGTGTAGTTTGTGCAACAGTTTGTGTTGGTGCAGTTTCATTTCGTTTTGCTGAACAAGCATCCCATACACTACATCTCCCACAAAAACTTATCTTTTCACAATCAGCACCAAATATACCACCAAAAGGACATGTAGGTGTATTTGCTTGTTTTTGCTCTGTTTCAGTAAAAGCTTGACCAGGTTCAGGCTTATTATCTTGTGTTGTTGTTTGTGTTGAAGGGGTACTATAAGTTGTAGTACTGCCAGCTTCTCTCGGAGTTTGTTTCCAATCTTCATAAATTTCATCAAAAGTTGGAATATAAATAATAGTTTCAAGAGATATTGCTTTTGACATT
>JBDKSF010000084.1 GCA_039680785.1 Candidatus Cloacimonas sp. | reverse complement strand
TATCTGCAATTGGGAGTTATGTACCAGAATTGATCTTTTTACTAATGCAGAAGCCATTGGATATACCGGAAATGAATTGAAGTTTATTTATAAAAGACAACGCCTCCGTTTATCAGATAATATTATCAGATGGATAAGAAGCATGAATACCGGCTCACAGATTGAGTTAATTGACTCTAAAGGCGCTGCGAGGGCGATTTTAAAAAACGGAGAGAAGCCTGGATGTTATTTTATGGTTGCAGATCAAGCTCCTTCGTCTAAATCAAAATTTGCTGTCAAATTCCTTAATCAGGAGACTCTTATGATTAACGGTCCTGAGGTCCTTTCAAGATCGGCGGAATGTCCGGTGGTTTATGCCGAGATGTTGAGAAAATGCAGAGGCCAATATATTATAAGATTCCACGAAATAACATCTGATCCTGCTTCTTGTGATCCTGGTTATATAACTTCCAAATACGCCTCCCTGCTGGAGAGTTCCATAAGGGCAAACCCAGACACATGGTTATGGTCTCATAGGAGATGGAAGAAAGGTGTAAATGATTTAGTATAGTTGAATTTTGAAAACAAGCTAGCATGAAGAGAATAAACAATTTCCGTCGGCACCATTATCTCTGATGGTGGATCAACTGTAACCGTCAGTTGTCTCAGGAATAATTGATTTATTTGCATTGAAAGCGTCACCCCAATGTTGTAAATTTGTTTTTTAGTACATGAGAAAAAATGATAATCTTATGAAAAAAAAAGAGATCATTAACATTCCGAATTTGTTGACTTTTTACAGGCTATTGGTATTTCCATTAATCCTTTATTTTGTCATAGCAAGAAAAGAAGCTTTGTTTGCCATTTTTTTAGTGATTAATCTGCTGACCGATGTAGCCGATGGTTATATTGCCCGCAGATTCAAAATGGAGACCGAGCTTGGGGCCAGACTCGACTCCATGGCTGACAATTTAACCTACATGCTGGCATTTATCGGTATTTATGTTTTTAAACTGGAAGACTTCCTGCCATACAAGGTAAGCTTCCTTACGTACATTGGATTTTTGTTGCTCACAATTATCCTTTCGCTTATCAAATTTGGAAGATTACCTAGTTTTCACCTGTATATGACCAAGATTGGCGGGTACATTCAGGGTGCTTTTTTTATTTGCCTTTTCACGGTGGGCTTTATTACTCCATTCTATTATTTTATGATAAGCTGGGGAATTGTGGGTGCTATTGAGCACGTTGCCATTCAACTGGTAATTCCAGAAATGCGATCGAATGTAAAAGGGCTTTATTGGGTGCTTAAAAATCGAGGAAATAATCCTAACTTTACATCGAAAATCTAAATTCCGAAGAAACTACCATTATGATTTTTCACTCTGCGTTCGAATACAGTTATATTTGGTTGCCTCTGATTGGTTTTATTATTGGATTCTTTGCCTCCATGGTAGGAGGCGGTGGCGGTTTTTTCTTTCTTCCCGCCCTTATTCTTTTTTTTAAAGTGCCAGCTCAAATCGCAGTCGCTACTTCATTGGCGGCCACTCTTCCTGTCTGCATTGTTGGCTCGTTTGGACATTATCGCAACGGAAATATTGATGTGCGTATGGGATTAGTATTTGCGCTTGCCGGCATTATTGGGGCACTTTCAGGGGCCAGTCTTACAAGCCTGATGACCTCTAAACAGTTGAAAACCAGTTTTGGTATTTACTCTATATTAATTGCTTTTCAAATGATTATTAACAATTGGAAGAAAAAAAAGGCAGAAGCTAATGGAATAAAGATACCAGATGTATCTAACTTGCAAAAAGTAACGAAGGGAACCTTTTATGGTTTTTTGGCAGGGGTAATTACAGGCACCTTTGGAACCAGTGGAACAGCTCCGGTGTTGGCAGGGTTATTTGCTATGCGTATGCCAATAAAGTTGGTGGTAGGGACCTCACTTATGGTCGTTTGTGTAAACACGCTCTTTGCTCTGGGGGCACACTTTATAGTCGGAAAAATTGATCTTACATTGATTTATTTTCTTACCGCCGGGACAGTAATTGGTGCTTTTTCCGGCCCTAAACTGCTGGCTGGTATAAAAATAGACCGTGCAGAAGGCCCTATCCAACAATGGTACGCATTGGGCATGATTGTCTTTGGAATTTTAATGATTATCAGCTAATAAATAAAGGCTAGCCTCGTGGCACGATAAGTGGTATTTGTCACATATTAAGGCTCTTACTGAATTTAATTTATTCAAACATATTGATTAATCTGGTCATCCATAGTGATATACCACATATCGTGCCACGAGTTACGTTAAAAAAGTACCCTACTCTGCAATTTCCAAGCCCCAGTCAATACCCTTTAGTGTTGCCGGAACGCCTGTTTTCATCCATACAGGCATTGGAGCACCTTTAAGGAAGTGGTCAAAAAATTGTGAGAGTCTGATGCTCAAATCTTTTGCATTTACTCTGTCTCCAAGGTTATGCGACTCTTTGTTGTATTGCAGCATCCATGCCGGCTTACCAAGTCTGCGGAGAGCTGTAAAGTATTCAATACCCTGGTACCATGGAACGGCTTCATCAGCATCGTTTGCCATTATCAGAACAGGAGTTTCAATCTTGTCTGCGTGGAACAGTGGAGAGTTCTCTATGTAGAGATCCAAACCATCCCACAGGGTTTTGCCGATTCTGCTTTGAGTCTGTTCATACTGGAACTGAC
>JBDKSF010000083.1 GCA_039680785.1 Candidatus Cloacimonas sp. | reverse complement strand
TGAATTTCAACTATGCCCCGGGTTAATAATGCCCCGATTGTATTATCCCCAAAACCAAGACCACGAATAATTCCTGCCGCTATGGCAATGATATTTTTAACGGCACCGCCAATTTCCACTCCGATAAGATCGGTATTGCGATAAACCCGAAAATATTCATTACTGAATACAAATTGCAATTTAGTCAGCAATTCATCGTCTTTGCCTGCAATAACGACCGTAGTAGGAATTTTTTTAGCTACTTCTTCCGCATGGGAAGGGCCTGAAAGAACGCAAATTTGTGCCTCGGAGATAAAAGGCAATTCTTCTTTAATGATGGCGTCAATAGTTTTAAAAGTATCTTCTTCAATACCTTTTGCTACATTCACAATTGCTTTTAGGGCTGGATTACGCCAAAGAGAAGCAGGAACTTTCCGTAAAGTTGAGCGAAGAAACTGCGTTGGAGTGGCTAAAATAACTATCTCGGGTGCAAAAGCAACTAAATCGTTAAAATTGTTCGTAAATTTAACTTCGGCGGGGAGAACTACTTCTGGCAGTAAATGTGGATTGGAGTGGGATTTCTTTAATAAAGACAGATATTCGGGATTATATTCCCAAACCAAAACCTGGTGCTTGTTTTCAGTTAGTAATGCTGATAATGCAAGCCCCCATCCTCCGCCACCAAGAATGGCAATTTGCACTATTTATCCTTATCATCCAAATTTAAGTGGCAAAATCTATTTATTTCCGCAATATCATCTTCGTCCAAATCAGAATCGTCAATATCTTCATCTTCGCTATCTTCAACCCAGTCAGGACAGAAAAGTAGGTCTTCTTCATAATCCCATCCGTCCACATTTTCTAACCCGTAACGCAGAAGGAGTTCTTCTTCCCAGAAAGAGTAATAAACAGTTCCGGCTTGAACTGCCCAAACCAAAACCGGTTTTTTATAGTGCTTCAATTCCACTTTAAGATTCTCTACTAAAGAGAGAAATTCCTTAATTTTGCCTGTGTCGCTTTCTTTTTTAAATATCATTTATCACCTCTAATCTTAAAAATTATACTTCAGAACTGCGGATAAGCGATTTTCGCCATATTCTTTCAAGCGCAGAACTGAATCGTTATCTGAATCTATATTCCTGAAGAAGTGAGAGTAGTCAAGAGATAAATTCCACTTTGGCGAAAATATGAACTTAAAATCAGCTGCTATATTATAAGTATAATCGGCTCTTCCGCCATACCAAGTACCATTTCCCTGATAATATTTTTGCTCGTAATTTAGAGCGAAAGAGGGTTGCCAAAGGGTTTTTCCTTCTTCAGAAAGAGGCATTTTAGGCAGTATGATTTTGCCGTTGTAGATATTACTTTGATAGGAAGAATCCTTATTTTCAATTCTCTTGTCACAAGTAAAATCCCGATAGGCATACGAGCCCTCCAACGAAAAATAAGGAAATTTATAGCTTGCCTCCACTTCATATTCAAGTGCGGAACCATCACCTTCCGTAAAGTATTCATTATATTTGTAAACATCATAACGCAGGTTGGTTTTTACCGTCGTTTGAGGAAATGGCTTGATAGCTAAATTGCCTTGATAGGAATCTCTACTGTAACTATATTTTTCCAGTTCATCGGTTCCATCTGAATCAACAAAATGACGAAAATAAATATAGGGACTGGAAGCATATTGTAAAGAACAGTTCCAGTAATATCTATCTGCTCGTAATTTTAATGCCCAGTCGGTGCGATATTTATCTTCATTACTTACATTCTGAGAAAATTTTGCTGTTACGGAAGGAGTGAATTTCCACCAACGATAAAAAACGGGATAGCCCAAATCTATGCCTGCACTGAGGGCTAAATCATCTGTCGTATTCACAAAATCCAGATTGGGATTATGATCATCAAAACGATCAAGATCGTATTCAGAAAGATGAAATACATTATCTGAATAGGAAGCTCCCAATTGCATAGAGCCAATAACCTGAGCTCTAACATTTAAAGAAGAAAAGATGCATAATGTTAAAAGCAATATTATGGGACGAATTCTGGTTCTTCTTCTGATCTTATGCTTTTTTACCGTTATGCTTTTTTCGCTCTGATCAGCGGAAAGATATTGAACGGTATTCTGAACTTCTTTTGCCGGTAAGGGTGGAACAGAATATTTTTTCTGACGCTCTTGCTTTGTCTTTAAATCAGGCATAATATTGCTCTACTTCTTTATTATAATTGGTTTAGCAAGAAATAAATGCTCACTTAAAGCGCGCAATTCATATTCAGTGGATTTAGTATTAACAGGTAATACTATCTTTTTGGCAATCCCCAAATTAGTAATTCCCGGGCTGTGATATTTGGTAGTGCGTTTTAAATTAAATTCTACTACCTCAACTAATTCGCCATTGGCATAAATACCCAGCTTGGGTATTGAACGATCAAGCAAACGAGGCCTTACATAAAGATAAGCATTTCTGCCATTATTGAGAGTGAATTTCAAGGGTTGCCCAGGCATAAAACTGTAATAATCACTGTTAGAGCCATTATGCAAAACATTTACAATTCCACTGTGTCCTCGAATGACAAGATTAGCTTGTTTCTTTGCTTTGGGAGGTTGCGGAGGTAAAACACTGAAAGCACGCATATAAATTGAGCGGTCATAACATATTAGCTGAATATTTTTTGTGTTTTCCGTTACCTCAATGGTTAGAGGTTGATATAAATAATACTCACCTCTCTTTTCTTTAAAAACAAGAGGATAGACCTTTCGTTCTTTACCTGTGATAATGACTATTTCAGGTTTACGCACAGCTCCATTGCTAAAACTGCGAATCTCTATTTTATTTACTCCTGTAGTATTCAAAAGCAATGCTCTTTCAGGAAGACCTCGATAATAATAATAATTACCTGCTTCGGTTTTTAAAAGGCGTTTCGTGCCCGGATTATCAAAAGTGAGAATTTTATACCTATTTGCCGATTGAGCGTAAAGTAAACTGGCAAGCAGTAATATTATGGATATGAGTACAAAATGTTTCTTGTGCATTATGTTGTCCTTACAGTTCTTCGTCTGGATCTACTATATTAGCCATAAATCTGCGATCATGTCGATCAAATATGATTACAACCAATATGGCAATTATTAGAGCAGCCAGACAGATGACATTGACGGTCTGATTATGAATTAGTAAACCATACATTTTACCTTCACCTACTTTGGGCATTGTATCAAAAGAAGTGGGAAGATTATATTTTTTAGCCCAGCGTAAGACGCGACGGAAATGTAAGATAGGTATATTGTTTTTTGCCATCTTCATTATCACGCCTTCTTTTTCGTAACTGTGCTCTGCCAAGTTTCGGTTTATTCCTTCCGGAATAAGATTGGCATTGGGTTCGCTACCGACATTAGCAATGCTGGTTCCGATATTTATGAACACTTTATATCTTTCGCCTTCAGGGATAAGTTCTTCATAAGCGACCATTCGAATATTAATATTGTCCTCAAGGTCTTTTCCAACAAGAAGAGGAACATTATTGCGTTGCATAGCTTCACGCAGAGCTTTTATGCCATTATCGGATAAACCAATGCCCAAATCCTCTTTGCCTCCAAAAGAAGCATAACTGGAACCAAAATCAAATATGCCTTTGGATTTTAAAATACTCTCTATATCCAGCCAGGTTAATTCTGGACGATTTGCTCCATAAGAGGCAGAGGATAAAGCAACAATTATTTTAGGATTCAGTCCCATTACTTTTATTGCAGAATAAAGAGCTAAATTAACTGATGGATTACTTCCTGTGATTCCCACTGCAACATAATCACCCGGCACAAGTTTCAGTTTCGCTAATTCATCTACAAATACAGCAGCTAAATTGGGGTTTATGGATGCCCTTTTTTCAGATAGCAGACCCCTATCGGTAGTTATAGAACTAAGACGCGTTCCAATTAAACCAGTTTTAAGTGGGTCATCTATAGGGTCTATTTCTATGTTGCGTTTATGCAATTCTGTTGATAAAGTGTCAATTGCCGTTTTCATCAATTGAGCGGCTGCTATCTTTACTTCATAATTATCGGTTTTAACTTGTATATAGCAAGTTTGAGCGATATAAAACAAAACTATGGCTAAGCATAAAAGAATTATCATAGAGCGATTGGATTTTAATGAAGGACGATACATCATTTTACAATTCTCCGTTAAAAATTACCATCAAAACCAAACGCACTACCACAGCAGCTATGCCCATAGAAGATAGTGTTTTCCAAAAACCCTGCCTTTCAAACCAATTGGCTATGAGGCCGGGAATTATATATCCGATAGATTGCATTTGTAATTGATGAATTGTAATATCCTGAATTACCAGTATTCTTGAAACCCAACCCAAAATAAAGCCGATTAGAATACTTAATACCATCCGTCTTTTTCCGAATAACAGTGTAAAATTACTTATAATCCTGATAATTGCCCAAGTTAATAAACTGATGATTAAAGTTCCTGCTATTTGCAATGGTTTGTCCAAATACAAAGCTATGTAACCTGGAACAACTATTCCTCCTGCAGATGCACCCAGTAATTCACTGAACAATAATGAGATAATAACGCCAATTCCAACTGCGGCTTGAACTATTGTGTCAATCACATCTGGCTCCTTTGACTGTTCTCTTTCATTTTATGCTTGAAGTGGGCAACTATTTGTGCCCCGTATTTTATTCTGCCTGCAATATTACCAATGCCCAAAATATGAGATTCTTGCCTTGTCAATTCCAAGACCTTTTGATAGATAACTTCCGGCAGTGGTTCTCCCAGCGGGATAATTTTTTCTTTGGGAATGCCAGCTTGTAAGCAAAATGATTCTATCTTGTCCGGAATTTCACCCGTTAACAAAAGATAGGAAAAATCGAGGGCTTTAACTGCATCAACCAATTGCTGGCTGCGAAAAATCCTATCTGCCCTGCTATTTAAAATGATGATTTTCTCCACATCCTTTAAGTTGCCAGTCACCATTTTGATGATGCCGACCGTTGATTGGGGATCATTTGCGGCAAAAACATTATAAAAGATAATCGTTTTGCCTGCGTCTTGGATGCGGTATTTTTTTAGCGCCCCCGGATCGGGAGTAGCTTTTTGCATTCCTCGTAAAGCAATTTCTCGAGGAACTCCCGTTTCTGCACAAACCGCAAGAGCAAGCTGAACATTTTCAGTATGTTCAATATAGCGGAATTTTGCCAATTCTTCCTGAGTAACATCCACAGGACGAATTTTATGCATTTTGCAATGTCTGCTATCCGCTACTTTTTTTAATAAAGGAAATTGTTCTTCTTCGGCAGTATAACAAACTTTATGAGGTGGAATTGTATTGCTTAAACACATTGTAACGCTTTGGACAGTAGAGCCCATCAAATCCAAATGATCTTCTCTGCAATTTGTGATTACCCCTATTGTACTACGAATAAATTTGCGTTCCGTTATCCATTGTAGAGCAGGATTTACTGCCATACATTCGATTACAATTGCATCGGGTTTATGTTTTACGGCATGACGAAAAATGTATTTCTGTTCAATGATATTAGCTCCCATCAATCTAATTATGGCTGCTTCTCTCCCATCTGGTAGAATAACTCTGGGTAAAGTTCCCGTGGTTTTGGCAACCGTTTTTTTGCCACCTTCTCTTAAGCCGGCTGCAATTAAACGAGTTACGCTTGATTTTCCCCGCGTTCCGTTTACATGAATCCGTATAGGTATTGCCAGAACATTTTTTTTATGTCTCTGATATTCAATTATCCAATGGACAATCAATATCAGAGTCACTATTATCAGAACAGTCATTTATTCCCCTGCTATTAGTTATTATATTAATACACATCCAGCTTGCCAGTAAATACCAACCAACTGAGCTTTTTTCTATAAGTGCAATAAATATTCCATTTATTGCTCTTTTGTAGATTAACAACAAGTTCTTCCCTGCCAAGTTAAAAAAAAAGAGCTTTGCTGAACAATATTCGCAAAGCTCCTTTTTTAAAGAAATATTGATATCTTTATTTGGCAGGCAGAGTGGCTGGATTTACTCTTTTATGAGTATTGCCTGACTTAACACTCCAACCCTTTACGGCATCATAGTGCAAAGTTGTTACATCCCACAAATCACCACTATCAGATAAATAACCATAATAGTTAACCGGCGTTTGATCTCCTTGACGAATTACCACCACACAATTGGTTCCAATCGCAACATCAGAATTATGGTCACTATAATAATGAATTTGTACAACATAGTCACCCGGAATGATAGTAGAAGTTGTAATATTTTCTGGCCCGTAGCCATCCGTATCATCAACATCAAGAGCCAGCCCACTGGCAGTGGTTCGATTGGCATAATAACACTTTTCGCCGTTAGGATCAGTAATCCAAAAGTCAACATCCGTTCCTGAAGTATCCCAAGTAAGAGTTCCATGCAAAGCAATTAAAGGCACTTGTGAATTAAATTGCATTGAATCTTCAGCAGAGAGTCCTCCTGAAACAGCAACCACTCTCACAGTGTGTTGAATTTCTTCAGAAGATCCAGTTAAAACTATTTCTTGTTCAAAATAACCATCATTCAAATTTAGATCAAAGATGTGTTCGCTATCTCCATCCAGAATCAATAATGCAGTAGTCAATTGTGGGTTAGCGATTTTACCAGTTATAGTAACCACTCTATCCGTTACTACATCGGAAATATCATCTATCGTAACATAAAAGTAAATGGGCAATTCCACCGCGTCGCTGATCACTACGATATCATTATTTTGATTACGAGTGGTGAATATATATTGCAAATTTAACTGTTCTATTGAGAGTTCTTTGTTGATATTGATTGGCACTTGAACAGCTAAGGTTTGTCCAGCGGGAATATTAGCCGCACCTGAATTGAAAGAAATAGAGAATCCTTCCCCAGCTAAAATATTGTGAAAACCGCTAAGGTCAGTTGTTCCAGTATTAGTAACATATAAAGTTAGGGTTGCAGATTCACCGGGATTTAATTTACTGTCTTCAAAATTCTCATAAGTAATTTCCCAATCATCGATGGCTATTGACCCACCCAAAGAGGCAATAGTTATGCTGCGCGTTTTGTTATTGTTTGCAACATCACTAACTACAACCGTGATAGTATATTCCTTTTCTTCTGTGGGAGTGAAAGTTAAGTTAGTTTTATTCGCAGTAAATCCTGTATAAGAACCACCAGTTACAGTCCACTGAAACGATAAATCTTTACCAATAGTACTAACACAAGTTAAATGAGTATGAACAGGTTGATTAACAGTTATGCAACTTTCCTCAACAGATAAGTCCTCTATAATAATAGGATTTTCCGATAGTTTTAATAGTTCTGCGGTAAGATTGGTAATGGCTGAGCTCGTAATTTGCAGATTTTCATAAACATTTCGAATAAAACCATCTGCCAAAGCAATAATATTATATTCTCCGGCAGGAAGCTGTTGTGCCAAATTTTGGGGAGCATTCATAATAACAGTGATACGAGGATCATCATCAGGCACATTTAACTTTGATATTATCAGTGTCTTACTTTCCGTAGGGGAAAAATCTACATTCATTGTTCCGCAAGTTTGAGAAGTTTCACCTTCCTCCAACATTTGATTCATTACTTCATTTGTCCATTCTCCTACGCCACCTCCATAAGCGTCACCAACAGCTTTTACACCTGTTTCACCAAGTTCTTTGGCTGTATTAGCCGTGGCTTCTCGTTCATCATCACTCCAGAGTAAAACATCTCTTCGCATTCCCATTTTTACAGGATCTTCATCACTCATATTTAAATAGGCATTTGCTTTTTCTTGAGAAGTATTGCCAGGTAATTCATCATAAGGAATTGAATTACTGCAATCCGCCGGAGAGGTAATAGGATCCCAATGCTCAATCATATTACGAATTTTTGCATCCCTCGCAGTATTTCTCTTTTGGACTGTTTCTGCCCATCCAGAGAGTAGTGGAATTCCTGACTGAGGATCATTTAACACTTGACGAATACTTTGCTTTCCGCTTAGAACACGCCAACCGGATCGAACCATTCTGCCGCCTGAAATTACTGTATCAGCGGCCTTATTATTTATGCCCTTAGCAATGTTAGATAGTAAACCCTTACTATCTCCGTAAGGAACAATATTATTTTCCGCTGATTCCAAAACGATAAATTTATCTGCGACTGTATTGCTTTGGCTAACATAGCCCTCTACAATGGCATCAATTTCAGCAAAACCATCACGATTATTTTTCGTGTTTCCCAGGTTGCGAATAGCATCCTGCATATCACCCATAGTGGCATCATGAGCTTCCATAGCGGATGTTAAATCGGTTTGATATTGCCAGTAATTATTCAGTGCATTAGCGGTATCGGCATTATCAGCATTGTCATTGTTGTCACAAGCGCTGAACATTAACATTAGCAGCACGGTTGATATTAGGACGATAATTTTTCTTTTCATAGTGTTTACTCCTTTATTATTATCTCTTTTACCACAATAAAATACACTTGAATTTCTTAAATATGCTTAGGACATCTTTCAGCATATCACGAAACATTGAGCAAAAATTCCTATGTTCATTATTCTTTTAGAACACACTATCACAAAGATAATGGATATTATAATCAAGTCCTATAACTGTGCAAGGAGAATTATTTTGTTTTAGCATTATGAGTGACTTCATTATTGCACGATGCTGTTTGCACTTGTACTATAGTAATAAATCTGTAACAATTCTCTAACGGCATTACGGCAGTGTTAGGTAAGTGTAAGAGAAGCATAAAATATTAAACAAATGAACTGGTTAATTTTCCACAATTCAGATTCTCCGTATAAGTTACTTGACAGTATGCCCATTAAAAGAATAAAGAAACCAAAATCCCAAGGTGATTAATGATATGAAGATAACAACCTATCCCAAAGTGCTTTACTATCATATTGTAGCTGATAGTTTTCCTGAGATATATCCAAAAGGAATTACCGTTGCGCGCTTTTTTGATCAAATAAAAAAGCTAAAAGAATGGGGATATCATTTCCGACCTTTGTCCGAAACTCTTAACCACCCGCAAAGAAACAGATTTGCCCGTAAAGATATCGTTTTAACTTTCGATGACGGATTTGCCGCTAACTATCCTTCCCTTATGTATTTACTTACCGAGCTTAAAATTAAACCAACTTTGTTTTTAATTGGTAAATGTATAGATAACAGAGAATTAGCTTGGAATCATAAGCTCATACTTATTAAACAATACTGCTCTACCGAAAAAATTAATAAAGCCATAAAAAAATATCTACCTAATGCTACTATAACAACTTTCTTTTCCAGCGTTACAATGGCAGATAAAGATAACATAACGGATTTGCTTTGGCAAGAGATTATGCCTTTCAGCGAAAAAGAGTTTTTGGAAAAAAACAAACCTTTTCTATCTCTGTCTCAATTAAATAGTTTAGTTAACGCCGGAATTGAATTGGGAATACACAGTTGGTCACATCCAGATTTTGGTCGTTTAACTTTTTCGGAGGCCTTTACCGAGATTGATAAATGCTATAGTGCGATGAAAGAATCTGGTTTGCCCTGCCAAAACTATTTTGCCTATCCCTACGGTCGCCCTGCTTCCAAGGAAATGGAAACCAAATTGAAAGAAAATTTAGACCTCGCCGCTACTTTTGGCATTAGGTATAAACTCGGAGATAATCAGTTTTCCGAAACCAGGTGGCAAAGAATAAAAATGGATGGCAGCAAGATGGAGAATACAATGCAGTTCTTGATTGCACCCTGTTTGCGTTTATTAAAAAAATGATGGCTTGACCATCTGAACGAATTTTCGCATTTTCTGGTTGACAATTTTTCTATTAGCCATTAAAATGATTTTAAATAACAAAAAGTAGCATAGCTTTTTTGTTACAAATAAATTAGAGGTAGTATATGATCTCAATACCTATCTTGTGGATTATTGCACCCTTTGGTGCAGTCCTGGCATTAGTATTTGCCGCCATTTTTTTTCATCAAGTAAAAAAACAAGATCCAGGCAATGCTAAAATGCAGGAAATAGCTGGTTATGTTAGAGAAGGTGCTTTCGCCTATTTAAAACAACAGTATAAAGGAGTAGGAATCTTCTTTATCGTTGCTTTTATCGTCTTTCAATTTATGGCTTGGGGCTTGGGTGTGTTACATTGGTTGATACCTTGGGCTTTTTTAACGGGTGGTTTTTTTAGCGGACTGGCGGGTTATATTGGAATGAATATGGCTACACTTGCTTCCAATAGAGCTACTCAGGCATGTACTAAAGGGCTAAATCAAGGTCTTAGAATTGCTTACAGAGCCGGAAGCGTTATGGGCTTAACAGTGGTTGGGCTTGCTTTAATTGATATTTCTGCCTGGTTTTTCATCCTTAATATGCTGCATTTCCCTCTGGAACAAATTACGGTCATAATGCTTTCATTTGGTATGGGAGCTTCTACTCAAGCACTTTTTGCCCGTTTAGGCGGAGGCATATATACAAAAGCTGCTGATGTTGGTGCAGATTTGGTTGGCAAAGTAGAAGCCAATATTCCGGAAGATGATCCTCGTAACCCTGCAACCATTGCAGATAATGTGGGTGATAATGTGGGTGATGTTGCCGGTATGGGAGCAGATTTATACGAAAGTTATGCTGGTTCTATTTTAGCTACTGCAGCTTTAGGAATGAGTGCAGTTAATATGTTAGGCGCTCAATATGCTGCTTGGAGAGTTAATTTTGTGGTGGCTCCAATGATTTTAGCCGGCTTGGGTGCACTTCTTTCCGTTTTAGGTATTTTTACTGTAAGAACCAAAGAAAATGCGGGTCCCAAGGAACTGATGTTTGCTTTGAATAAAAGTGTATATTCAAGCTCGCTGTTAATTGCCGTTTGTGCTTTCTTCGTTACCAAAGCATTGTTGCCAGCTGACTATTATTTTGGTATTTTTGTCTCTACGGTAACGGGTTTATTGGCAGGAATTCTGATCGGATTTTTTGCCGAATTATCCACTTCTCCAAGTTATAAAGCAACTCGTGAGATTGCCAATCAGGCAGATTATGGTCCTGCCACAGTTATTTTGGAAGGTTTTTCGGTTGGAATGAGATCAACTGCCGCTCCTGTAATCATTATTGTTTTGGGAATTCTTGTTGCCTTTATCTGTAGCCATGGTTTTTCCTCTATTGAAATGGGGTTGTATGGAATCGGTTTTGGAGCGGTCGGTATGCTGGCTACTTTAGGTGTTACATTAGCTATGGATGCCTTTGGTCCTATTGCCGATAATGCAGGTGGCAATGCTCAAATGTGTAATTTGCCGGAAGATGTAAGAATGATGACAGACAATCTTGATGCGGTAGGTAATACAACTGCTGCAACCGGAAAAGGATTTGCCATTGGAAGTGCCGCTTTAACTGCTATGGCTTTGCTCGCGGCTTATCTGGAAGAAGTTCGAGGTGCGCTTATTTTGGCAGGGGACAAAGCTGGGAAAGCTGTCTTTTTACATACTAACTATAATACAAAATTCAGTGATAATATTCCCATAGCAAGTGCTTCAATAAATGATTTCATTCAGTTCTTCCAAATTCACATCTTGAATCCGAAATTTTTATTGGGTGTTTTTATTGGCTCTATGGTTGCTTTTGTCTTTTCTTCAATGACCATTAAAGCCGTGGGAAGAGCTGCCGGTCAAATGGTGAAAGAAGTTCGTCGTCAGTTTAAAGAAATTCCAGGGATTATGGAAGGAACGGGAAAGCCAGAATATGCTAAATGTGTTAAAATTGCAACTCAAGGTGCCCAGAAAGAAATGTTGTTGCCTGCATTGGTGGGACTTTTAACACCGATTTTATCGGGAGTAATATTAGGTGTTCCAAGTGTGCTGGGTGTTCTTTTGGGTGCACTTTCCACTGGTTTTGTTTTAGCTGTAATGATGAATAATGCCGGAGGCGCTTGGGATAATGCCAAAAAGTATATTGAAACCGATAAAAAAGCCAAAGGAACGGATATTCATAAAGCCAGTATCGTGGGAGATACAGTTGGTGATCCTTTCAAAGATACTGCCGGACCTTGTATAAATATTCTGGTAAAACTGATGAGTATGATTTCTATCGTATTTTCCGGATTGATTGTAAACTATTCTCTGCATGTGGAAAATATAAATCCTCCCTTCAGTAGTGTTCATTTAAATAGAGCACTGGAAAATAAAGTTATTATGGTGGATAAGAATTCCGTAGATGCAAACGGAAACTATAGTGATACTACACAACAGAATACCCAAGTAAAATAAATCAACCAATAATATAACTGGAAGAACGACAGTGATGTCATTCTTCCAGTTTTTTATTTCTTAATTCCTGTTTGCTATTCCCAGGGTTTTATAAGTTTTCTATGTTTTTTAACGGTTTGTGAGCTGTAGCTAAAGTAATTCCTTCCAAAGTAACATAGCCAATAACAGGGCTACCTTTGGGTTGGCGATTTTCATCTTCCCGATAAAATTCTACAGGTATGCGTATTGGTTTATTATCCATTTCTCCGATCTCTTTTCCTTCTGCATCTTTTGGGAAAAGTGAATGATAAAACCAGCCCATTCCAATTGCCGCAGTTCCATTTTCTTCATTCACATTTTTTCGTTTGGAACCAACAGCCAAACGCATTTCTAATGATACATTGGGCGAATTTATGCTGCTGGTGACGGTTCCCAGTCGCTTTCCATCTTTATAAATACCCCGATTGGTAACAATGCCTTCTGAAACAAATATATAAAGTCGTTTTGGAATTCCTGCCGCTATCTCTTTTGCCAATGCCTCTTTACCAGTAAAGTTATCCTTATTCATATCCACTGCCGTTTCAAAAAGAGGAGCATTTACAGGAGTATGATAAGGATCGTATTCTTGGCCCATAAGCGGCAAACCAAAAGGACCTGCTGAAATTCTGTTTTCATCGCGGCCTCCCAATCCAACTAATAATCCCCCCAAATTTAGCGCTTTGGTTATGATAATTTTGGCATCTTCTTCAGCAACAGCGCTTGGTATATAAAGCTCCCAGCCCCATCTATTCGTGTAACCGGTTCTGGATAAATAATACTTATTTCCGTTATGTTCAAACTCGTTGAAGGTGAAATAATTCATATTCTTATCAAGATTAGATCGGTTTTTTAGCACACTTTCACCATAAACTTCTTTGATCAATTTATAGGAAAGCGGGCCCTGAATATCTATTTTTACCAGGGTTTCTGAAATATCTTTCGCCCATACCTCTTCCCCGTCTTTTTTACAAGCCATAATTCTATCGATATCCGCAATGAACTCTTTTGGCGAACCATCAATTTCTACTACATCGGTAATATCGTGTCCAGCATTGATAACCAAAATGAAACTGGTTTCGGAAAGCCGCATCAAAATCATATCATCTTGAACGCCACCTGTTTTGTTCAATAGTAAAGTATATTTACACTGCCCTACTTTCATATCATTAAAATTGCCGGCTAAAGCCCTATTTAAAAGGTTTACCACATCTGTTCCGTAAAACAACAATTGCCCCATGTGATCAATATTGTAAACAGCTACTTTATTGATAGCCGATGCTTCTTCCAGAACAGTGGTTAGATAGTTTACAGCCATAGAATATTGGCCAAAATTATTGCGTTTTATGCTTTGTAATGGAAGACCGTATTTTTGTGCTAAAAGAGGAAGATACCAGTTTTCTTCCAGATTATAGAGAGCCGTTTTGCGTTCCTGAACAGGAAACTTGAAACCTAAGCTATTCATCGTTAAACTCCTTTTATAGATTCTTTTTGTGAATCATAATTGCTAAAGTAGGCCTTTTTGTCCAGAATAATCTTGCTTCTCTTTTTTACGAAGATACAAACCCTAAAGAATGAATGTAAGGTTATGACCTATTTTGGTTACATAATTTCACCATTTAGCATCGTTAATTCACTTTTTGCCGTTAACCAGAAAGTATTGGGATATTTCCTATAGTCCTCAATTACAATTAAATCCGCTAATTTCCCTGTGGCGATGGAACCTCGTTCTTTTTCACTTTTAGTGGACATTGCGGCTCCAAGTGTATAACCCATAATTGCATTCAGAGCAGTGATCGATTGATCTTTACGAAATTGAGGCAAAGATGGATTATTGTTTGGACGCCTTTCTATGGCACTGTAAATTCCCTGAAAAGGATTAATGGTTTCTATGGGAACATCGGAACCGAAGGCATACGGAATTCTTGCAGCAATCAAACTGCTTATAGAATACGCTTGGTCTATGACATCTTTCCAGTGTTTTTCTATCAAAGGAACATCGTTGGCAATATGAATTGGTTGCAAGGAAGCAAATAACTCCGCTTTTTTTAACAAAGGTATATCCTCTTTCCGAATGGCTTGAATGTGTTCAATGCGGTTAAAAAGCTGATTGAACTTACCAGTTAACTTTAACTTCAATGCACAATTAATCACTTGTGATACACACCGATTTCCGATAGCATGAATGGTAGTGGCAAAACCATTTTCAGCCGCGGAAAGCATTGTATTATATAGTTCTTCATCCAGATAGCGTAAAATACCATATCCTCCTGCAGGATATTTTTCATACATTGCAGCTGTCTGTGAACCTAAACTACCATCTCCGAATAGTTTTAATCCACCCAACTTATAAAATTCATCACCTTCATAGCTTTTATATCCTTCTTGCAGAACTTTCTCATAATCTTCTGGATAAAAATGCCAACAAAAACGAAAATTCTTACCCTGAGCTTGTGCTTTTAGCATCAGGTCTCTACTGAAAATACTTTCCATACTGTTAAAGCCAACTAAACCCATTGGATAAAGCGAATCTACTGTTTCTGAAATTGCTTGGACGATAACTTGCTCTTCAGGATAGATAATATAGGGATAGATAAGTTCATTGGCAGATTCATAAAGAACGCCTGTCAGTTCTCCCCTTTTATTATGTTCTATTAAACCACCAGAAGGATTGGGCTTATTTTTATCTATCCCAGCAATTTTTAAAGCCAAGGAATTGCATAATTTACTGTGATAATCCTTACTCATCAAAGCAACCGGAAGATCAGGAAAAATTGAATCCAATAACTTTAAGGATAGTTCTTCGGGATTATCTATGCGATTACGATCCCATCCACCCCCCAAAATCCATTTTGGGTTCCAGTTAAGGTTATCTCGATAGTTTATCAGATAGGTCTTTATATCCTCTATGTTATAACAATCTTGCAAATTTACCAATATGCGACTCTTGGCAAATTCCACAAAATGTGTATGGGCATCCATAAAAGCAGGTAATAGCAGTTTTCTTTTCAGGTCTATTGTCTCAAAACCTGATTTTGCCTGCATTTTACAATCCTGCAGATCACCTAAATAGGCAATTTTATTTTTGTGAATTAGGATTGATTTGTCTTCAAAGCACTTTTTTTTGCTATTCAGAATAAATCCGTTCGTAAAAATATAGTCCATTTTTTTCACTGAGTAAGGGGCTTAAAATATATCTCTTAGAGCTTTTTCCAGTTCTACGCTGCGCTCTGTTTTAGCATCCCGATATTTAATAATTATTGGGCAGTAAACTTGATAATTAGGATCATTTTTCATAGGTCTTGAACCTGGAACTACAACAGCTCCTTTAGGAATAGTAAAACTACCCCCACAATCCCTCTCTAAAAATATACTGTTAACACTGTCATAAACAGGCGTTGAGGCAGTTATTATTGTTCCGGAAGCAATCACTGCTTTACTTTGAACAATAATTCCTTCATAGATACCAGTATTTCCACCTATAAAAACATCATCTTCAATAATTACGGGACGCAAATTCACTGGTTCTAAAACACCTCCGATCATAGCTCCGGCAGAAAGATGCACATTTTTTCCGATCTGTGCACAAGAACCAACTAAGGAATGGGAATCTATTAAAGTTCCAGTATCCACATAAGCACCGATATTTATATATGCAGGAGGCATAATAGTAACTCCAGCAGCAAGATAACAACCATTACGAACAGAACTTCCACCCGGAACAATGCGGATTTTATCTTTCAGAGTAAATATCCGTTCCGGTAGTGTATCTATATCAAAAAAGGGCTTCTTCTCACTCCAATTATAGGAGGTTAACTTCCCCATTCTAAAGCCCAAAAGAATACCCATTTTAACCCATTCATTAACTTGCCACTTTCCGTTCTTTTTCTCACAAGAACGAATTTTTCCGCTATTTAGCATCTTAATAAACGCCGTAAATAAATATCTGTGTTCTTTCGTGTAAGTTTGCGGAGGATTTTGGTATAGCTCAGTAATTGTCTGTTCCATTATCGTTTGTTCCCTGCAATCGATTTTATCCTGTTTAGGGCATATTCCATTTTGATTCTGGGCAAGCCGAAATTGAATCGCAAAAAGCCCTCTCCCTCTTTGCCAAAATCACTTCCCACTTCCAATGCCAAACCAGCTTTATTGATCATTGCACTTTGTAATTCATCTTCTTTATAGCCCCAGTTTCTAAAATCCATCCAAGCTAAAAATGTTCCCTCAATTGGGCTGACTACTACACCCGGTAATTCACTGTTTACAAACTCAGTAAGCATTTTCCGATTGCCGTCTAAATAACATAATAGTTCATCCAACCAGCCCTCTGAATCATTATAGGCAGCTATTAAAGCTATTATTCCAAAACTGTTACCAAGATAAAGATGAAGCTTTGTATTAAGTGAGCTTATCTTATTTCTTATTTCTGAATTAGATATAACAACAACTGCGGTTGCTAATCCAGCAATATTAAAACTTTTGGAAGGCGATAATCCAGTAAGACAAAAATCCGTAAAATTGTCTATAGAGGCAAAAGGGATATGTTTATAGCCAGGGTAAACTATGTCCGAATGAATCTCGTCGGCAAACACAGGAACTTTATATTTGGCACATAAATTTCCCATTTGGGATAATTCAGCTTTTGTCCAAACTCTGCCCACTGGATTGTGAGGGCTGCATAAGATAAACAATTTCGCTTGTTTCAGTTTATTTTCAAAGTCCATCCAATCGATACTGTAAACGCCATTCTCATTAGTCAAAGGGGAGGTGAGCAATTTTCTATTATGGTCTGTAACTGCTTCATAAAAAGGATGATAAACAGGAGTTTGAATTAGGACACCATCACCGGGTTCAGTTAAGGAAAGCACCGTTAAAGATATAGCAGGAACGATTCCTGGGGTAGCAATAATCCAGTCCTTTTGGATATTCCAACCAAATCTTCTTTGTTCCCAGGATATAATTGCCTCATTGAAATCATTTAAGCGCAGGTTATAACCAAAAACGGGATGTTTGATTCGTTCGGCAAAAGCATTAAGAATAGCGTCGGAGACAGCAAAATCCATATCTGCAACCCACAGTGGAATGAGATCGCTTTTTCCGAACAGCATATTTAAGGCATCATATTTAAAACAACCGCTATTATGGCGATCTATTATCTTATCAAACTTGCTCTGCATTATTCTCTCCAGCGATAGTGCGTAAATGTTTAACTACTTTGCCCAATAGATCATTCAATTGAGCATTGGGTGAAAAGTCAGCCAAATTCAGCAAAATTTCCAGGATTTTGGGAAAAGATGCAGATGTCTTAAATATCTTTTCTTTGTTTCCTTCTTTGTATTTGATAATGATGCTGAATGTTATCTGTTTTGCCAGGTCTATGGAGATGACATTTTCGTAGGGAATTATCAATTTGGGTTTGGCAATGAAACCAAGGCAAACTCTATCTTCATAGAAAGTTACTCTATTTAGAGCAGTAAGTTGTTTGATTGCTGAATCCAACGCTACAAACAATATTATCAAAGGCAAAACCTTAAAAAACAGAGGAGTGGTGGCTGTAACAAATTTGATTATGAAATAGAAAGAATAGCCACAAACGGCTAAAGCAAAAAACAGCCAGAAAAACCTCATAATTTGAGAATAACGATAGGTAAACGGTAATTCATTCCGAATTGATTTTACTTTGATTTCACGCGGCATTGATATTCCTTCCAAAGTTTTTTGATACTATTGATGACTACTTCCGGCAGAGGAATGATATCCAGCAAATTGTGTTTATCTTGTTCACTGTGAAAATCGCTTCCGCCTGTCATATACAGTCCATTTTCCAGAGATATTTTAATAAAATTATCAATTTCCCACTGATAATGATCAGGATGCCAAACCTCCAAACCATCAATATTCATAGCTAATATATCTGCCAAATAAGATACTTTGCTCAGTTTTCCAGGATGAGCAATAACGGCAAATCCATTTGCATTATGAATTATGGAGACAGCATCTGCAACGGAAACTTCTGGTTTGGGTACATAAGCAGGTTTGTTATTGCCAATATATTTATCAAATGCTTCATTTTTGGAATGGCAAAAACCATGTTTAACCAGAACTTGAGCTATATGAGGACGGATGATTAATTCCCTGCTTCCGGAGATGGCAATCACTTCTTCCAAAGATATCGGCATTCCCATTTTTGCCAAGATTGCAATCATCTTTTTAGCTCTTTCCTTACGACCGATCAGATACATTTCTGTCATATCCTTCAATTCCTTGTTATTGAAATCGCAACCATAAGCAAGAAGGTGAACATCATCCCCTTGATATTGTGAGCTAATTTCCATTCCCGGTAAAATTCTTAAAGGCAGAACATTTTCCGGAATCCGAGCATAAGCATCAGCAGTATCATGATCAGTTATGGATATCAAATCCAGACCTATTCCCAAAGCTTTTTTCACTAAAACTTCAGGGCTCAAACTTCCATCTGAAACATTAGTATGCAAATGCAGGTTAATACGCTTAATTTCATCTATACTTTTTACTATCATAATCTAAAATTTCTCTGTTGACTTTTTTTGGCACTGCTAAAAATAGTCAATCTATTTTTTGATTAGGGAGAATTCAGTTATGGAATACGATCCATTAAAAAATCGTCTGGAAAAAGTAATTGCTTTATATCCGTCTGTGCGCAAACTTATCTTTCACCTTTTTCGGCTATTTTTTCTCCGTCAGCGTTATGTATTTAAGGAAATCAATAATCTTTTTGAAAATACAGACAAAATCAGATTATATGATGCAGGAGCGGGATTTTGTCAATATTCCGATTTTATTTTGGCAAATTGGAAAAATTCCATCTCTTTTGCCACAGACCTGAAAACCGATTATCTGAAATCCTACGCCAATTATGCAGCCGAAAAGTATCCGGGTAGATTTTTTTATAAAAGCGCCGATTTACAAACTTATCTACCTGCTCATAAATATGATCTATCCTTGGCAATAGATATTTTGGAGCATATAGAGGATGATGTTTCCACGCTCAAAAATATACTGGATGCTCTAAAACCTAATGGTTATTTAATTATTTCCACGCCTTCCAATCTGGATAAGGCAGCTGAATTTACTTCCGAACATATTAGATCTGGCTATAATAAACAGGAATTGGAAAATAAACTTCAGCAAGTAGGTTTCAGAATTGTTAAAAGTATCTATACTTATGGACCTTTCGGTTCCCTATCTTGGAAATTAATGTTAAAATTCCCAATGCAGCTTATCCAGAAAAAGCTATTTCTATTTTTGCCTGTTTATTATTTGCTTGTTTATCCTATTGGCGAACTTTTTATGCGTTTGGATATGCAAATGAAAAATAAACAGGGCACAGGAATTTTGCTCGTAGCACAAAAACCGGAAAATTGACATCCTGTCAGCCCCAGCATAATTATTCTTTAGCTACCTAAGTGTTTTAGGAAACTTCCGAATGAACCTGCCAGGAAAATAACAAGATGTCTTTCTTCCGGATAGTTTAGAACAATTAGAATTGTAGCGTTTCTGGCACCTCAGGACACAACATCAGGGCTTTATCCTGAGAGAAATCACTCCACAATTCATAGAGTTTAATATAATCCTCATTAATAGTATTATACACTTTCAGGGGCATAAAAACACCCATATCGCCTAAGTTTATGTTAATTCTTAATCCTTCATTCGTGGTTGTGGCATCTACAAGGGTAATTTCCCCTTTTTTACCAATTAGTTCTTGCATACTGTTTTTGGCAGTGTCCAAACCACCCAGTTCATCAACCAGTCCTATTTCCAACGCCTGATCTCCAGTCCATACTCTACCTTGAGCATATTGATGAACTTGTTCAGAATTTAAATTTGGGCGTCCCAAATCCACTTTATTTACAAAGTCCTCATAAGTATATTCGATGCTACGCGTAACTATTTCTTTTTCTTCTTCCGTCCAGGGACGATACAAAGAGCCAAGATCGGAGTGTTCACCTTTTTTAACTGTGTCCCAATTTACTTTGATTTTATGAAACATTTCCGTGCCATTAAAAATCAGACCGACAACTCCAATGGAACCAGTTAAAGTAGAAGGTTCGGCAACAATTTTATCAGCGTTACAAGAAATGAAATAACCACCACTGGCAGCCGTTCCAGCCATCGAAACAACTATGGGTTTTTTATTTATGGTTTTGGCAAGTTCCAATTCTCTCAAAATTATGTCACTGGCTTGAGCACTTCCACCACCGCTATCCACTCTTAAAATAATACCTTTATACAGATTATTTTGGCGTGCCTTTCGAATCAGCTTAACGGTTGTTTCCTGGGCGATATTTTTACCGGGAATTCCTTTTCCTGAAACGATATTACCGCTGGCATAGATAACGGCAATTTGATTTTCTTTGGGTTTATACCAGCTATAATCACGATAATCGGTAAGTTCTTTTTGCTGTTTGGTAAAGTTAAAATCCTTTTTCAATTGCTTATTTAGCTGGTCTTCATAAATGAGTGCATCCACCAAACCCTTTTCTAATGCTTCGTTAGCAATTAAATATGGTCCTGCATTTATTATTTCAGCGGCGGGAGCAACCAATTTATTTCCTCTTCCCTGTTCCATATCCTGTAAAATTTGAGTGTATAAAGATTGCAGGATAAAATTATATACTTCTTTTTCTGCATCGGTCATTTTTTCTTCCGAGAACATATTACCGGCATTTTTATATTTATGACTGCGGAAATTGAGCACTTCAATTCCTAAACTGGACAGCATATTTTTTAGATAAGGGCTGGAAATACTTAAACCCCTTAGATCAACAGAGCCCGTAGGATTCAGGTAAATTTTATCCGCCAGGGTGGAAGCAAACATATAACCACCATTGGAAATATCATCATAATAAAAGCAAACTTTCTTGCCAGTGCTTTTGAAATTGCGAAAAGCATCCACCAGTTCTTCTTTCAAAGCCAGAGAAGTAGAAAAACTGGGATTTTTTAATAAAATTCCTTGAACCTCAGGATCATCTTTTGCTTTATTAACTTCATCAATTATATCTTCAATGGATTTATCCTGGTTATCGTATATATTCACAGGCCCAATTTTATATTTAGGCGCAGTGTAGGTTACGATATTTCCGCTTAAATCCATTTTATGCCAGGTAGGAAATGTCTTTCCCAAAAAGGGTTTGTAACTTAAATCAGAGAGTTGAGCCCAAGCAATTCCATAATTATTATGTTTCTCGGAGTGCATTAATCCGCCTGCTTCTAAAAATTTGGCACATAAACTAACATTTACAAAAGCGGCTTCAGTATCTAAATTATAGGTTGCTCCTATTTTTAAACCATCCAGAATTTGGGTTTGCATACCCAGCACCGGCTTTTTTAGCTCGTAGTCCTTATCGTTTCCGTAGCGTGCATAATTGGCATCTATAGAAATTTCTAAACGGTAATCGGCAAGGGCATCCGAAAATGCAAAAGGACGAAAAGCAAGCCCTAACCTATAATAAGGTGAATAATGCATCGGATTGTCCCAAGTAAAAGCCAGAGAAGTAGAATTATGTGGTCGGTAAGTTATCCCACTTCTAAAAATACCATTGTCAAAATTGCCTTCTGACCAGTGGTAATTTGTTCCAGCATACAAATTTGGTAATATGTATGCCGGGAAAACTTCAGAACCAATCGCCAGAGTATGCAAATTTTCATTATGATCTCTTTCAAAGATGTAGCTTAAATAATCCGAATTTAAAAATATCCAATAGTGATTTTGCCACTCTTTTTCATCATTCAAATAAGCGAGCCCTAATCCACCGTATGTTCCAGTTCCTATTAAAGCTGGATTGCTAACAGGAGCAAACATATTATCGGTATTGGCGATGGAAAAATCCTGTTCACTTAATACGACAGGATCATTATTAACCGTAGTTTGTGCTTGCCCATAAGCACATATTAGCAAAAGTAACAATATTGTAAGCGTGATAAATGCCTTTTTCATCCTTTTCTCCTTAACCTATTGTTTCTTATCCGTAAACAATGTGCCTCGTAATAATTGTTTACTTCATTTATGATGTTTACATTCATTTTAGGATGTGCTATAAAGTCAAGCTATATTTAAGCGATGATTCAAGTAGCATTAGTAACTTGCTGCTCGCTAACTCATAACTCCAATCCTCATAATAACTATCCCATAACCATCCCATATCTCGATACGGGATGGTTATGGGATGATTAGCCGTTCCATATCCGCAGAGAATAAGAGCGAGCACTCCGTAATTATCCTATTTTATAATGAGCACACAATGATCTTTACGGAATGGATAACTCATTTTATACCAAGAGGTTAAAAGATTTGCTACCCCACTTACTCCACTAAAAATAAAAGGTGAGATTTTATTGATAGAGGCAGGCAGATTAAACTTGAAGCCAATGCTCAGGAAAAAGTTGTTGCTAAACTATTTGAACTATTTGCCAAAAGGCAAATTATATTTATCGGCTTAACCAGCTGAAACTGGTGTTTTTAAACTGTTTTTCGTTGATGATATTATTGGAAAAGGCAGAGATTATTTTTTCTTTTGGAGAGTGCTCCACCATAATGATGCCATCCTCCTTTAGCAGTTCCTTATCAAAAATAAGCTGTAAAGTGGGGTTTATTAAATCTTTATTATAGGGCGGATCAAGAAATATCGTATCATAACACTCCTTACAGGAATTTAAGTAAACCGCTACTTTCTTTTGCCACAGATGACATTTATCCGAACAGCGCAAAATATTTATATTTTTCAGCAGCGTGTTAATCGCTTTAGGTGCAAATTCTACAAAATCTACCCATTGTGCTCCTCGCGATAATGCCTCCAGACCTAAGGAACCAGTCCCCGCAAAAAGGTCTAATACTCTGTATCCTTCATAGTTTTGATAGACACTGAAAATAACTTCCCGATTAAAAGAAGTGGTGGGTCTGGTGCTTGTCCCTGGAACCAGAAAAAGGTTGTGCCCTTTATATATGCCTGTTATTATTCGCATTGTTCTACAGCTTTCTTTGCTTGTTTTTTTCGGTATCCTTTCAATTTTAGTTCCAGCTGAACGGGATAAGGATCGTAAAATGGACAAACAAGGATTAATGCACTTTCATTCTGTTTGCATTTTTTATAACAATCTGCACAAAGGGAGTTAATTGGTTCGGAAATTTTGGAAGGCATCAGGTTTTGATCTTTAAACTTTGCATCTCCAGAAATAATGTGACCAGGTCGCTAAGTTTTACTTCACTCAATTTTTGGTTTTTATCAAATTTGGCTAAGATAGCTATCAGCAAATCCTGAACATTATACTCGCCAAATTCATTATTTTCGGAAATAAGATTAAGTTGTGCTTGCTGTTCAATTTCATTTAGGATTTCGGTAAGGGATTCTACTTCTGCTTCATCTGCCAAAAAATCCTCTGGCATAACCTGATTGAAGATTAATTCAGAACCTTGAACACACTCTTCCAGTTTATCTTTTGCCTGAACCATATTGCAATAACCCTGATGGTGTATGATTTTAAGATAAGAGAGTTCTTCAGGAGAAAAAAGTTGTTCAATGCGAGGATCATATACACTGTTGGAATCGTTTAATAGATGTAGATGTAACTCTTCAATTTTCTCCCTGAGCTCAGGAGAGGAATCATTTTGGCTGATCAGTTCATAAGCCGCTAATGCTTCATAGAACTGATTCTGCTCTTCAAATAGCTTTGCCATAGTTAAAGTTGGTTTCCAGCTATGGTCATTTGATTTCATTATCTTTCTCCTAATGTATTTAGATTGTGAGTCAAATTAGGTTTTGCCGATTATGTGTCAACTTCTTTCTTTGGCATAATCGTGTCCTGTTACAGCTAAGCAAGCAAGTTAAAATGAATTGGCTAATTATTTTTTTACCAATGAGATAGTAAAAAGCAGATTAAGAACTTTCTGTACCATTTACTGAAGCAGGGATACGCAAACTATAAGTAAAATCTACTTATAAATGAATGCGATGATAGTTATAAGGTGAAAACATTGTTGGGTTTATGTAATTACCTATAATCTTTCAGAATTATTATCCTTTGCCTACTTCACTCTTCTTTGCGTTCCGTAGCATAAACACTATTATAATAATTAATTACCTTGTTTTTCCCGATTTTCTTGCCTTTATACATTGCTTCATCTGCCTGATTGACAATCTCTTTACTGGTCGGATCCCCATAGTGAAAACTTAACCCAATGGTAATCGTAATTTCTATGGGATTATTATGAAATTCAAAAATTTGTGCCTCTACGGCTCTCCGAATTCTTTCCATAGCTATGATGGAACCTTCTACTGAGGTCTCCGTTAAAATAAACAAGAATTCTTCTCCACCCCATCTTCCAACTGTATCCGTCATTCTTACATTTTGTAAAAAAATGTTGGCAAGCTGAATGAGCACAATATCACCGCAATTGTGACCAAAAGTGTCATTAACCCTTTTAAAATCATCAATGTCGGCAATGGCAACTCCAAAACCTCTTTTGGTTCTGAAAGCGCGGCTACTTTCTTTGGTCAGCAATTCTTCCATCACTCTGCGGTTGAAAAGTCCGGTTAAAGCATCATATCTGGCTAATCGTTGTAAATCTTCATTGGCGGAGCTTAATTCCAGATTCAAAGCTTCCATATCCTGAAACATTTTTTTCTGGACTTGCTCTGCATTTATCTCTTTATCTATATCTACAAATATACCCAGCACACCAATAATTTTGCCATCCTCATATAGAGTTGAACTGTGCAAATCAGCCCAGAATATGCTTCCGTCCTTTCTTTTATAACGACGCTGTTTACGCATATTGTTCACAATGCCGTTTGTGAGATAAGCCAAATTTTCGTTACTTACAAGCAGGTCTTCATCTGGAGTAACATCCTTAATATTTAATAACTTAGCTTCTTCTTGCGTCCAGCCCAAATACTGAGACCAGGTGGGATTTACAGTTACAAAATTACCTTTTATATCGGTAATCCCAATTGCTACAATCGCACTGTGAAAAACTCTTGAATAGAGGTCTTCTTCTTTAATAATATCCATAACATTCCTCATTTCTCGTTTATCCTAAAGATTATTAAGGGATAGCTTGAGGAAAGGCAATGCCTCCCTCGTTATTATTGAGTCGTAACAGGGGGAACATAAACTCTTTGCCCCAGTTCATTATCCAGAATGAAAAGTGCCTGTGGATCCTTGCCGATTAACTTTAAGCGGGTTACAACTTTCCCTACATTTGATTCTTCTTCAACCTGTTCATCTATATACCATTGTAAAAAACTTTTACTGGCATGGTCATTTTCCTTGATGGCAACATCCATTAAGGTGTTTATGCTCTCAGTGATGAACTGTTCATGTTTCAATGCTTCCGAAAATGCCTGAAGAGGTGAATCAAAATCAATCGCAGGTTGTGAAATGGCTTTTAATTCAACTTTGCCATTCCGATCAATCAAATAGTTAAAAAATTTCATTGCATGAAAATGTTCTTCCTGACATTGAACATCCATCCAGGTGGCAAAACCATCTAAATCTTGACTGGCAAAATATGCCTGCATACTCCGATACAAAAACTCGGAGAAAAATTCTTTGTTAATCTGTTCATTAATAGCCGATTGCATTTTGGGGCTGATCATCATTCCTCCAATTTTGTTTTAATTTGTTGCTTTAAATTCTCTTTTAGATCATCCAGTTCTTGTTGATCTGGAATATATTGAACTTTTAGCGGCTCAAGCATTTCAAAACCACATTCATTAACATCACCTAATATATTGTGGATAAGCGGTATGCTTTGTCCACCCCAACCATAACTGCCAAAGGCAAGTCCAATTCTATTTTTGGGGGATAAACCCTTTAAATAATATAAAAAAGCAGCTACCGTCGGTAAAATGGAACTATTCAAAGTTGGCGAGCCCACGGCAATAAATTTAGCATCCATCACTTTGGTCATAATATCAGATATATGATTGGTCTGCAAATTCAAGAGTTCGGTACTGATACCTTCTTCCGTAAACGCATCGGAAATAGTATAGGCAAGCTTCTGAGTTGATTTCCACATTGTATCATAAATAACCAAAGCCCGATGCTTATCTGAATTATTAAATGCCCAATTTGTATATGCCGTAATTATTTCGGGAATATTTTCTTCTGTCCAAATAACACCATGGCTGGGACATATCATAGAAAATTCCATATTATTAGCTGATTTTAGAACATTCTGAACCTGCTTCGAATATGGTAACACGATATTGGCATAATACTTTTTTGCTTCATCCAAAACTATGCCGGAGGGAAGGTCTTTGGCAAAACGCTCCGTTGAAGCAATGTGCTGACCAAAACCATCATTGGAAAACAATATTTTTTCTTCGGGACAATAAGTAAATTGATTATCAGGCCAATGCACCATCGGAGTGGTTAAAAAGCTCAAAGTCCTTTTACCAATCCTGATGCTGTCTCCGCTTTTGATTTCTTGAAAATTCCAATCCTCTTTAAAATGCCTTTTCAGTCCTTTTATAGCATTGGCATTTGTATATAAGGCCGCTTTCGGAATTAACTTTATAATTTCTGGTAAACCACCGCTATGGTCCATTTCTATATGATTTTGAATTAAAACCTCTATTTTGGAAGGGTCAATTATATCTTTAATCCGCGCCATCATTTCTTCAAAGAGATAACTTTTAACATTGTCTATAAGCGTTATTTTGTCATCTATAATCAGATAGGCATTGTAAGTGCTTCCTTTCTGAGTTAAATAACCATGGAAATTTCGCAAATCCCAGTCAATGGCACCTACCCAGTATATTCCTTTTTTAAGTTCTACTGCCTTCACTATATTCTATAGCTCCTTTTTTTATATATTTTACACATCATATCTATTATAACACTAAAACACTTTTCCATCATAATACAAGATATCTCATTTTGCTAAAAGGGTCAACTTTTATTTTTCTGACAGATGGGACAGTAATAAGTAGAGCGTCCTGATTGCTTAATGCGTTTTATTGCGTGTGATAGAGGACAGCACTTCTTTTTATATACTCTTAGGAAATTCTGAAAGCTGCCTGTTTTATCATCTATTTTACGATAATCAGAGATACTTGTCCCACCTTGTAAAATTGCTTCTGAAAGAACTTGTTTGGTTTGTTGAATTATTTCCACAATATCTTTTTGCTTAAGCTTACCGGCTGGAAGCAAAGGATTTATCCTGGCTCTATACAGAATTTCACATACATAAATATTTCCTAAACCCGCTATTATGCTTTGATCCAGTAAAACCGTTTTTATAGGTGCTTTTTTACCTTGCATTTTTTCTTTTAAATTTTGGGTAGTGAAATCATCACTAAAAGGTTCAAGTCCCAAAGTCGGTAGATATCTATCTATGTTACATTGTCGGCAGATAATTATTTTACCAAAGGTGCG
>JBDKSF010000082.1 GCA_039680785.1 Candidatus Cloacimonas sp. | reverse complement strand
AGGATATGAAATTAGCTGCGGAAAAAGCTTCTTCCAGCGGAAATGAACAAATTTTGCTCACCGAACGCGGAACCACTTTTGGATATCATAATCTGGTAGTTGATTTTCGTAGTTTTGCCATTATGAGCCAATTTGGGTATCCGGTTGTGTATGATGTAACTCATTCTCTGCAAAGACCTTCAATAAGTAATTTTTCAGGAGGAAATCCTGAATTTGCTTATCCGATGGCTAAAGCAGCCATAGCTACGGGAAAAGTGAAAGGACTTTTTATCGAAACGCATCCTGATCCTGAAAAGGCAAAAAGCGATGCCGCCAGTATGCTCCCTCTCGCTAAAATGGAAGTCCTGCTAAGCGATTGTTTAAGGGTTTTAAACTAAAGGACTATTATTATGTATGATAAAACAACTTTTGTTAAGCCCAATAAAAGAGTCGTTCCTTGGAATGATCTCAAACTGCTAATTTTTGATTGTGACGGTGTATTGACTGACGGTCGTTTTATTTACGGTTCCCAAAATATTGAACTAAAAAACTTTCATAGTCATGATGGTTTGGGATTCAAACTGCTGCAGCATACGGATATGATGGTTAGTATTATCACTGGACGCAGTTCTGAGGCATTGGAAAGACGCTGTCGTGATTTAAATATCACTTATCTCTTCGAAAATGTAGCCAATAAACTCGATTGTATAAATAACCTGCTAAATGACTTGAACTTAAATTTTACCAATGTTGCTTATATGGGAGATGACTGGAATGATGTTCCTGCGATGAGAAAAGCTGCCTTTTCAGCTGCTCCGGCAAATGCTCAAGCTGGAGTTACTAAAATCGCGGATTGGGTTTCTGATTATAACGGTGGACACGGAGCGGCAAGAGATATGATCAATTATGTCCTGATCCATAAAGGTATTTATGAAAAAACGGTTATATCCTATCTGGATAGCATCAGTTAGCATAATTATTTTGCTCTCTGCTTGCCAAAAAGTGGATTTGCAATCCCAAACTGGAATTTTGCCCCGCGATTTACCCGATGAAACAAGTTATCAAGTAAAACTTACTCAGATGGACAACGACCGCAATGAATATATTCTGGAAGCGGATAAAATTGAAAGGTTTTACGACAGGCGTTTGCTTTATGCCTATAAGGTTACCCTTACCACTTTTGATAAAAATAATAATATCAGCTCTGTGATAAAAGCCGATACCACAATTGTAGATGAAGCCCGAAATTATATATTTGCCAGTGGCAATGCTAAACTCACTTCTCCCAATGGAACTCTGGCTACGCAAAAAATGGCATGGGATAGAACTGTGGATGAAATATCCGCTCCTTTGGAAGTTACCGTTACCCGAAGTGGCAATGTGATGTTGGGGAAGAACTTAAGAACAAACAGCAAACTGAGCTATGTAGAAATGGATGCTGTTTCAGCGGAAGGGTATTTTAAGAAAGAGGAAATTAAGTGGTAAAAAGAATTCTGATTTGCCTACTGGTTTTGTGTCTCCTGTTTCCTTTAATGGCAAAAACGCAACCGGAAGAAAAATTCCGCTTGGTGCATTCGGATAAACTGTTTATGACAAAAATGGAAAATGAAGAGGCATTGGAGCTGAACGGAAATGTTCATTTCTTCTATGGAAATACAGAATTTCTTTGTCGCAATGCCCTAATTTTGGATAAACAAAAAATAGCTCGCTTATCAGGAAATGTAATCGTTAAAAATGACAGTTTGACACTGGAAGCTGATACATTAGCGTATTATAGGATTCCAGATTTGATGAATTTGGGCGGCAGAATTACTGCCACGGAAAGAACCAAAGACGGCGTCTATCGCTGGCTGAAAAGTAAATATGCCACTTATGATAAGAAAAATGATATCTTAACTACTTGGAATAAAGTTCACGGTTATGACTATCAGGAAAATGGTAATGTTAATTGCGGATATGCTCAATGGGACAGAGGAAAAGGTTATGCTATCCTGTTGGAAGAGCCAATTTTATCTTCCGGCAGACAAGATACTCTAACCGTTTCAGCCGAAAAAATGGAATTTTACGATGAGGAAAATAAATTGATCGCTACCTTCAATGTGAAAGTGGATAGAGGCGATTTTCAGTCAACCAGCGATTTTTTGATCTACTTCCTTACCGATGAAAAAGCTGTCTTTATCGGTGAACCAAAATTTTTCTCGGATTTTGCCGACGCCCGGGCAAATGAATTTCACCTCTTCTTGAAAGATAGAACCCTGGTAAAAGCAGAATTAATTGATTCCTGCCATATTGATTTTGCGGATGAACGCTATGGCAATAAGAAAAATAAAGTGGATGCAGAAATGGTGACAATGGATTTTCTGGATGACCAACTGCGTAATTTCGTTGCCGAAGGGAAAGTGAACTATTATTTCCAACAAGATCAAACCGAAAAAAAGGACTTTATGATAAACAGCGCTTCTGGCGTTTTTCTGCAAGCTTATTTTGACGAAAACAGCAAGCTGCAAACGATGCAAATGAAAACAGGCATTAAGGGTAAATATGTCTTCAAACAGTAATATTATGCAGCCAAAGAATGCTAATACAACCCTTTTTTCTATAAAAAGCTGATACCTAAACAAATCTCAATGAAACCTTTTTTTATTATCGTATAATTTTGCTGAAACTGCCAAACCTAAATTGGCAGTGAGACCTAAACGGGAGTAATATTTTTTACGAAACTGCGGAGCTTGGGCAAACTCATTTTGCCATAAGAAGCTATACTATCTAAACTTCTCCTTCAAGTAAAAAGGCATAATCATTTATATCTCAGTCAGTTACTTTAATCTACAGAAAAAATTTACTAAAAAGCAAAAAAAAACCTTGACATCTTTAATTAGAATAATTATTTTGTATATGTAATATGAATCAGTGGTTTTAACGGTCCGGTTTGTTTTCTTTTTTTGGCTTTAAACATATTTACGATGCTACACTGATCTAAAAAAATGATTCTGAGGTGACAGTGAAATCTATAATTTGTCCCGGTAATTTATTTTTCAGAGCATACTGTAAAATGTATGGGGCAAGTTATAAAAACATTTCTTCCACTATTGATCCCTCAAATTATACTTCTCCTTCTAATAATGGTTTTCTGTCTGAATACTTTTATGCCGGTATGTTAGAAATAATCATCGCACATTATATCCTTGCTACCGATGTATTTATATTCAGCATAAAACCCACTTGGTTAATCCAGTCAAAATCAAATACGAGAGCTAAATATCTCTCAAACGATCCAAAGGAGGATAATCGGCTCTTTGTTTAGATAACAATCCTAAACTATAATAATACAAATTTCTGGAGATAATTATGAAGAAATTCGTATTCCTGTTAGCAATGGTTTTTGCTATAAGTGCTTTAATGGCAGGAATAAGTAGAACTATTGCTGTGGCTGATGAAGTCAATATTAATGCAGCTAAAAATGCCAGTCGGCAAATATTTTATACCGAGGATTTTGAATCCGGAGCTACTGGCTGGACCCATTATGATGGTGCTGTCTCACCTAATATGTGGCATATTTATAATGCGGGAGGAACTCAGGGAAATGTCTGGTGGATGGGAGATGAAAATGGAAACGGTGGATATCATAACCATCAATACCTTGTTTTGGATACACCGGTAATTCCTATTTCCACTGGTAATAGCACTCTCACTTTTAAGATGAAACATGGTTTAGAACCTCCTGGAGCAAGCGGTGGATATGATGGCTGGGATTCTTTTAATATTCGTATATCTACCAATTCCGGTATTACCTATACTGTAATTCCTGATACCACTGCCATTGTTTCTCCGGTTTATGATTTCAATAATTCTTATGCTTTTGGTTCTGAGCATGGAGAAGGAATGGGAGTTTCCGGTTGGGGTGGAGTGCGTGACTGGACTACAGTTACCGTAAATCTATCCAGCTATTTGGTAAGTGGCTCTGCGAGCGTAAAAATTCGTTTTGCCTTTGCTTCCGATCCTGCTTATTGCACGGATGATGAACCTGCCTTGTTTGGAGTGATGGTGGATGATATCGCTCTGGCTGGATACACTAATACTGGTGAAGAAGATAATATGACTTATAGCAGTTTAGTTCCTACGGCAGGTGATTTCTGGCATATTGCCACTGATGCTAATGCTCCTTCACCCACTCATATTATGTCTTCAATGAACAATGCTGGAACCTATGTTCCCAATATGATGAATTATGTGGAAAGCCCGGATATTACTTTGCCCACAGGTGCAACTCAGATAATTGCGGACTTTCAGTTGAAAGGTTCCTATGATGATGCTGGTGTTTTTCCGGATGTCGATTATTTCGGTTGGGAGGTCTATCATAATGGTGCTTGGTATTATATGAGCAATCCTTATGCTGATCCTAATGGTTCCAATTATGTCTTTTCCAGTGCTCCTGAGACCTGGGCTTCAATGATTTTAAGTTACACAGGAGTAACAGGTGATATAACAAACTTTTCGGGAAGCACCGTTCGTTTCCGTTGGTATTTTCAATCCAATGATAATACACCGATTGGAACTCCTTTACAGATAGATAATTTCCAGATTTTCTCTGTAACTGCAGCTCCGGCTGCCCCCAATCTGGTTTATCCTGCCAATGGGCAACAAAATTTACCCTTCACAGGTTTTGATCTGGACTGGGCAGCTAATTCACAAGGTGCTCTTCCGGAGTCCTATAATGTTTATATGGATACAGAACTGGAAAATCTGGAATTGAGTTCTTTCAATCCAACTTATGCGGCGGAAGGAATTACGGTAAGTTACTATAACCCTGTAGCTAACAATTTGGTAACTTTTAGTCCGTCGGAAACCTGGTATTGGAGAGTTGGTGCTTATGTAGAAGGGCAGGAAGAAGCATTAAGTGAAATCTTTACCTTCCATATTATTGCTTCAGCCATAAATACTTTCCCTTGGACAGAGAACTTTGAACATTCTGGCGCTATGCCTACGGGTTGGACTATTGGCAATGTAGATAACGATGCTACTACTTGGGCAATTTACGGTCCTACTACTACTTATTCTCATTCACCTTCTTATAGTGTGCGTCATAATTTCAGTGCTGAAACAGCTGATCCGGGACAAAACGGTTGGTTGATTACTCCTGCCATTCAATTACCTTCCACAGGAGCCGGAGCATTAACTTTCTGGAGTCGTAATCCCTATGCACCTTATACTGTTTACAATGGCGTTTTGGTAAATACAGATCCGAGTCCTACAAATCCCAACTGGGTAGAAATTTGGGCTCAGGATGATTTAACCACCACTGCTTGGGCTCAGAAAACAGTAAATCTTAGTGATTATGCCGGGAATATAATTTACATTGCTTTCAAATATACAGGTTATGATGCCAATGCCTGGTATATTGATGATGTAACTGTAAACTTCTATACTGACGATGTTTTGCCGCCTGTATTTTCCAATCATCTGCCCATTATTAATACTTTGCGGGATGATCTTCCTTTCCCTGTTACCATTAATGTAGTCGATGACGCTATTTTCAATAATCCTATAATGGGTGTAAATCTCTATTATTCAACTAATAGTGGAACAACTTGGAGTGCACCGATAGCTATGACTCCTCCCACGACCGGAAATACTTATACAGGTGAGATTCCTGCTGTCTTTTCAGTAGGAGATGAGGTAACTTATAAGTTTGAGACATGGGATGACCATAATAACTACGCTACTAAGCAATTCAGCTTTGAAATTAATGATCCTGTGTGGATTTACTATGATATGACCGGACCAACCTCATATAACGGTTCTACATCTATCGTTTGGGGACCGATGGTCTATTATGAAAATCCGCTTTATGGAACTTTCCAGACATTGCAGCTGTTATCCGTTTCTGGTATTACTTATACTGCCACAAATGCCACCCTGTATATTTATGGGGAAGATTCCGAAGGAAATATATCTGTTTTGTATGGACCTTCCACAATCAATTTCCCCACTGCCAGAACTTGGACTACTTTTGATCTGAGTGCTTATGGCATACAAATTGATACACCCTATTTCTGGATTGCTTTTGGGAATATGACTTCCTGCAGTTATTACGCCCTGGATCAAACCTACGATTATACCCCTTATGCTTACATAATGAATCAGGGAACGCCTTTCTATTATTTCACAGGGTTAACTGGTGAATGGTGTATTGATGCTTATGTTCAAAGTGGTGAACTTTTAATTCCTGAAACAGCTGCCAACATTAGTGCTGTTACTGGAAATCCTGTCATCAGCTGGAATGCACTTAGCCCTGCAGCCAGTTATGATGTTTATGGGTCAAACGATCCTTATGCAGAATTTCCCACTAACTGGGTTCTTTTGGCAGATAACATTACTACCACTTCCTTTGAATATACTGGAACTGAAGCTAAAAAGTTCTTTAAGGTAGTTGCTTCTACCAATCTGACAGGTAGCAAAGGCAGAAGCGTTCCTCAAGGTTCTTTAAAAGCCAGTAAAGTATCTTTTGATGCAGAGGGAGCAAATCCTAACAGACATTAACCAATAGCAATAAACTATGCTGACCTTGGTCAGTTTAGTATTAATAAACCCCCGTAAAAATGCGGGGGTTTTTTTATTACAATAGGTGTCGGAAGATGCCAATCTTCCATAAAAAAACCGGAGCTTTGGTAAACTCCGGTTTCAATAGCTTCGCTTAAAATATATTTACTTCAGCATAATCATTTTACGAGTATCACTAAATGTTCCAGTGTGCATTTTATAAAAATACATTCCGCTGGCAACAGAATTGTCGTTATCGTCTTTACCGTTGAAAACGATAGTGTGATTTCCGGCATCCAAATTGTCTTTAACCAAATGCCTGACCAATTGTCCCTTTATATTATAGATATCAATAGTAACAGGACCTTTGGCTGCAGTGGAAAAACGAATGGTGGTTTCCGGATTGAAAGGATTGGGATAGTTACCATTCAAAGCATTGATATAAGCGGGAGCAGAGGGATCATCATTACTCACGATAACATAACCGCCATCGGAATGAATGCTAAAATCATCTACCAAAAAGGCGCCGGATTGAGAAGACACACAACGAATACCAATATAAACATTCTGATTGTCATACTGAGAAAGGTCATATACATATTCATTCCATACAATGGGAGCTTCCACATAAGTAGGACCAGTTACATACATAAAACCGGGAATAATGATAGTTGCCAGAGAACAAACGCCAACGCGGAATCTATCCAAACCGGTAGAATCGGTAAGTGATCTGGCAAAGAATTTAATAGTGCTGTTTGTGCCCAAATGAACTCTGGGAGCAATCATCCAGTCATTATTTATAGAACTCATTGCTGAAAAGGAAGCAAGCATTTTTGCACCTGAATGAGGATTGACGGTTGTTAGGGGAGGGGTAGTGGCAGACGGATTAAACACAATATAAGCCATTGGGTCTCCAGAGCCGGCAAAATCAATTCCATTAATTTCATAAGTGGCGGATAGATCAATGTCTCTCAGTGTCCAAGGAATAAAAGTAGTGGCAAAATCAGGATAATCCTCAAAACCATCTTCAAAAACTGTTTCAGCCAACTGGAAATTAACAATTGCCTCTACCAAGGCGGGTTCAGATTCTCCGGCAGGAGAGAAAGAGGTTACGCTGTAAAGATAAGTGGCATTTGGCAAACCAGCATCAACATAATTAATAATCTCTTCGCTGTTAATTGTGGAAAGTAAAACTCCATTCCGATAAACTTTATACCCAACTACATTGCGTTCAGAGCGGGGAGAGAGTGTTTTTTGAGTAACTATATTTTTGGTGGCAACGGGATATTGCATAAAAGCCCTAATTGACCAATTATAAGTTAAAGCGGGGGCAATTTGAGTAAGGGTTTGCCAAGAACCCTGAAAGAACATCATATTTCCTTTGCCTTCAATTTGTGGTCCCAGATCTGCCCCAGCAGGATAACCACCTTGCGTGTTGCATTCATAACCATAATAAAGTTCACCAGTGTCAGGAATTGGGACACGGACAGTTAAAAATACCCGGTTCCATTCATTTATCACTGGATTTTGCACTACTTGTGAATGCACTAAAGTTCCAGCGTTAGTAGCGGAACCACCAGTCCAGATCTTGATTGTATATACGCAATTAGCATAGGCAGGAATAAATTCTACCCGCGAAATTGAGCGCCCCATATAGGGAAGAAGATCTTCGTGCGTCCATCTATGCGCAACATCAAAAACAATAGCGGAATTAGTTCCCACCGAATTTCCGGTAGTCATATCCGACCAAGTGATCCAATCACCTTCCGGGTTATTCCAATGCAAAGCTACATCTCTTTCTATAACCGTTGCTGTAAGATTTATGGGAGGAGGAAGAATAGGAGCCACATCAGCCATAACAGTATTGGAAGGAGTGGATTCACCGGTAGTATAATAAGCGGTTACCCAATAGCTATAAAGTCCTGAAGCCAGATCAAGATCATCATAACTGGTTGAATCAGGAGAAGATACAGTAGCTATCAAAGCCGTATCACGATAGATTTTATAGCCCAATAGAGCTCTTGACACCGCGGGAGCATTCCAAGCAAGATGAACATTAAAACCATCAATTGTAGCCGTAAGATTTGCCGGTGGAGTAAAAATTTCCTCCCACACTGCCAGAGAAATGGTATCTAAGTAAAGATAAAATGAATTGGGCTGACTATACCCCTTAAAACCAAAATAATATATTCCACTGGCAGAAGGATTTACAATTACTTCAGCAGGTGTGAAAGTAGTAGTTGTAATGTTATCATTATTGTAGATTTCATTGGTCAAAGCATCCACCGTTGGCGCATTTCCCCAATAGAGAGCAAGTTTTTCAGGCAGGAGAGTACTGGACGCGCGATAGTAGAATTTTATGATATAATTGATTCCTTGGGTCAATTGCATTTGAGGCATAATTAACCAATCGTTCATTGCTATTGTTTCATTAAACCTAATTCTTACGCTGTTGGGTAAAGTATGAGCAATTTCATTATTGGAAGCCCAGGTATGAGTATCGTTATTAGCATTTATTGTCAACCATCCAGGAGGCAAAGCAGGAGCAGTTAAACCGTCAAAATTTTCGTTCCACGGAAAAGTGGAAACAGTTGGATCTGCTAAAGTGGTAAAAGTCCACACGGGGCAATTTACCGCATTTCCGAAATTATTATAAGGAACGATTTGCCAATAATATACTGTGTTGTAAGTAAAATCTGCAGGATTAAAAGCAGTTGGATATAGGATAACTCCGTTTACTAAATTAGTAGGGGGATTATCAGTTCCCAAATAAATTCTGTAGCCCTCCACTACTCCACCTCCGGGAGCCCAACTAAGATTCGTGTATATGGAAACATTAGTTGCATTATTGGCGGGAACAGGATTTTGTGCAGCGGCAGGTGGTTCGCCAGTTACCAGAGGAGTAAAAGTAAAAGTTAAACCATTAGGTGGATAGACAGATGCGCTTAAAGTGCAAAAATTATTGTTGGCTGTTCCGGCATTGGTAGCTGTCCAATCAGTGGAAGTGGTTCGATTATTGAAATCAGCATTGGTATCTCCTCTCAAACCTACCTGAATAGCAGCATTGGTAGAGGAAGTGACGGTTGTAAAAGCACCGTAAATAAAGCATACCTTATTGCCGTTTTCCTGCAGCTGAATTTGAAAACTGAAATCATCATTGGCAGTGGCAGAAGCTGATCTTCTATAATGTAACCACTGAATTGTAAAAACACGGTTGGGGGCAGTCCCACTACTTAGCGACATTAAGGAACCTGTATCGCGCGATTTAATATCGCGATTTAAGCCAGCGACAATGTTATTTGTGCCAGTAGCGGCACTTATAGCCGTGTTACTGGTTACAACAGTATCGCCCAGAGCAATAAAACCATTGGAAGCAATGCTGATTGTAGTGTAGCTAACCTCGTTATAAGTAAAGGAAAAACCGATGGGGATAGCCATAAAACACTCATTATCATTGGCATTTGTGCCGTGGATGGTTCCGCCGGTCATTTCCGTAAAAGTTGCTAAAGTAGAAGTAAACGAATATTCACTAACCGTTGCCCAAGAGCTTATTGCCATCAATAGGAAGAGCAACATAACCAGAGATAATTTGTTCTTACACATAATAACTCCTTACTAAAGTTTTATCGTTTACATAAATTTCCGCTTTTAACCAAGGCATTCATATACAACCCTGAACTAAAACTCCATTTTCTCTCTTTATAATATAATTAAAAATGTGTCAAGCAAAAAAAAGATTTTTGCAGAAAACGAATAAAAATAAATCGCTTTTCTCTTATTGATTTTAAATAATACGAGCTTGTATTTGTCCTGTTAGCTCTATAACATCTTAATTGCTTGGCAGAAAGGCGATTGCGTAATAACACTCTAACACTGCCGTAACACTGCTCTTATCTCGTTACTTGAGCGTTACTGATATGTTACTATAGTATAACACAATCGACCGATGTCCAATTAGCCGCCAAACTATTATTTCGGCAATAATAAGTAATTGCAAAGCTAAAAATTACTGGGTTCTTATTGTGCTAAGCTGAAGTTTGGGTAATAGTAAAGCCCAAATAATGCTACCCATCAAAATGGGAGGGCACTATTTGGGCTAATGTTTCTAACTAATTTCTATTCAGGCGAAATGCCTATTTTTCCTTTTTGGCATTTAAGGAAGCGGCGTAGGAAAACATCTGTTCCAAGGTCTTAAAACGATCAAACAAAGCGATGGCTTCCCGCAGTTGTTTATCCTGACTGATAGTTATTTTATATGCTTCGGAATCGCCTTGCACTTTGCGAACTAATTCACTTTTGATGGATGTGCGGATAAAAGCATCGGCGCTATCTACATCTGCTTGGGTATATTTGATATCATTTTTGCTTACATAAGCCAGGAAATCGTTCATAATCTTATCGTTAATTACCGTGTTTTCATCAAACTGATGATTATGTTGCACGAGATAATCCACGGCAAAGTTGAAGAAAACATTTTTGCGACGCAGTTCTACTCCCAGAAGAGTAAGGAATTCGTTTTCTACTACAATGTCTGGTTGAATTCCGCCTCCGCCGTAAACTTTTCTGTTATTGGCGGTATAATATACCTGCTCGCGGTTGTGTTCACTTTCTTTTTTCAGGTCTTCTTCGCTAACTTCTTTGCCTTTCAATATGTTATCATTGCTGAATTTATGAATGCAGCGTCCACTTTTGATATAATAATAGGCAGTGGTAATTTTAATTCCGTTGCCGTTGGAAAGGGGGATAAGTTGTTGCACGCTGCCTTTTCCGAAAGTATTTTTGCCCATAACCAAGCCCTTATCCCAGTCCTGTAAACTGCCGGCAAAAATTTCAGAAGCGCTTGCCGAGGCCTCATTCACTAAAACAATAATCGGATAAGTTCTTTCTTTAGTGGCATAACGAGTGAAAAGTTGTTTATTTTCAGTTCTGCCTTTGGTTTCCACTACCAAACGATTTTGCCCGATAAATTCGTTAACTGTATCCACTGCTTGGTCTAAAAGTCCGCCGGGATTCCAACGCAGGTCAATAATCAAACCCTTGATGCCTTCGCTTTCCAAAGTGTTTAAGGCGGCGCGTAATTCCGTAACTGTATTTTCGTTAAATTGAGTGATGCGGATATAGCCCACTCCGTTATCCAGTTTGAAACTATAGGGAACGCTTTTTATTTTGATGGTTTCGCGGGTGATTTCAAAATCTATGGGTTCCGGTAAACCGGGACGACTGATGGTTATTCTTACTTGAGAGCCGACATCGCCGCGCATTTTTTTGATGGCTTCGTCGGTTGATAAACCGACCATTGATTCCCCATTTACTTTGATAATTTTATCGCCAGCCGTAATACCCATTCTATAAGCAGGAGTTCCTTCGATGGGAGAAACAACGGTAATATAATCGCCAATTTTATCAATTTGAATTCCCAAGCCGCCAAAAGTGCCTTTTGTGGTTGTGGTAAATTCCTTGAATTCTTCGGGAGTGAAATAAGTGGTATGAGGATCTGTAGAACCAAGCATTCCATCTATAGCCGCTTTAATAAGTTCTTCGTCTTTCAAGTCAGTAACATAATATTGTTTCAGCTTATAAAGAACCTCGCTGAAAAGCTGAACCTGAGAATATAAATTAGTGCTTTGAGGACGGTTTTGGGCATAAGCATTGGTGGCTACAATCAGTAACAAAGCACTCAGCACCCAAATACTGACTATGGAAATAAGAGCAAGTTTCTGTTTAGGTTTAATCATTTTGTTCTCCTATATAGGTCTGCAAGGTGGAAAGAATCTGACGGTGAATTTCTTCCGCTTGTTTTTCCCCATTTATGACAATATATCTAAAAGAGTATTTACTGGCAATAGCTAAATATTGCTGACGCACTTTTTGATGAAAGCTGAGGGTTTCCTGTTCCAAACGGTCTAAATTGCGATTGTTAATTCTGCTTAAACCAACCTCTGCGGGAAGGTCTAAAAGAAAGGTTAAATCGGGATTTCTGCCATAAGTGGAAAATTGAGTGAGGATATCAATAACTTCTTCATTCAGCTCTCTTGCCGCTCCTTGATAAGCATAAGTGGAATCAAAATAGCGGTCACAAATAACTATTTTGCCTTCTGCCAGTGAAGGTAAAATGAGTTCTGCGGTATGTTGAGCTCTGCTTGCACAATATAATAACAATTCCGTTTCCGGTTGCATTTCGCTGAACTTGGGGTTTAACAACAGAGTTCTGATTGCCTCGGATATTTTTGTTCCTCCCGGTTCACGCGTAGTGATAAAAGGAATGCCTTTTAACTCAAAATCTTTTGCCAGCAGTTGAATTTGGGTAGTTTTACCGCTCCCTTCAATACCCTCAAAAGTAATGAACAATCCTTCGGGGCGAGAGTTTACGCAGGGAGAATTTTTTCTGGGCATAGCACTCTTATTAAATAATGGTGTCGTGTTGGTAGTGCTCATCATCGCGTTCCGGATTATCAACTAAAAAATGTGCACCGCGGCTTTCTTTTCTCATCAATGCACTTTTAACAACCGCTATGGCAATAATAGCCATATTTCTGGTTTCCACCACTTCTTTACGAACTGCATTATGCTGGTAGAAATTATTTATTTCAGTATAGATGTTTTCCAGACGAGAAAGTGCATATTTTAATAATCTGCGGCTGCGTCTGATTCCGGCATAACCTTGCATAATGGTTCCGATAATTTCACGATTGTGGCTAATGACCACCCACTCGTTAACATTGAATTCATTTATCACTTTCCATTCCGGAATGCGGGGAAATTGAACTTTTTCCAAATTGGAAGGATGATTTCCTGCTTTGTAAGCCATAACTAATGCTTCCAACAAGGAATTGGATGCTAAACGATTGGCTCCATGCAATCCACAACAGGCAGATTCTCCCGCTACAAAAAGATTGTGGATATCGGTGATGCCTTCAATGGTGGAAAGAACGCCTCCGCAAAAATAATGTGCCGCGGGAGCAACCGGAATGGGATCTTTGGTAAAATCAATGCCTCTTGCCTGTAACATAGCGTTTATTGAAGTAAAATGCTTTAGCAGTTGTTCTGCAGGAACTTTGGTAGCATCCAGATAGCAAAATTTTTCTCCTCTTTTTTTCAGCTCGCTATCTATGGCTCTCGAAACGATGTCTCGCGGCGCTAAATTGCCCTGTGGATGATATTTTTCCATAAAAGTGCTGCCATCCGACAAACATAAAACCGCTCCTTCACCTCTTAATGACTCGCTGATTAAAAAAGTATAGCCATCCGGACTCCAAAAAGCGGTGGGATGAAATTGGACAAATTCCATATTAACTAAACGCGCTCCTGCCAAACGAGCCATAGCCATTCCATCGCCAGTAGTAACTTTAGGATTGGTATTGGGGGTATAAATTTGTGCCGCTCCACCGGTAGCCATCATTGTTTTTTTGGCTTTAAAAATACTTACCTGATTGTCAACTGTATCCAGAACATAAGCGCCCCAACAAGAAATGCCGGGGACAAAACCTTCATCCTGAACGATATGATGCTGAGTTATCAGGTCTATGGCGATATGATTTTCATAAATCTCTATATTAGGATGTTTCCGACACTGAGTAATCAACGCTTCCATAATTTGGTGGCCTGTAGAATCTGCCGCATAAGCAATTCTGCGGCGAGTGTGTCCTCCCTCCATTGTCAGAGACAGATTTTCCAGACAGATGTCATAGTTGGGGTCTCTAACGGTGAAATCGGTGCCCAAATCTATCAAATATTGAATTAGCGCAGGTGCGGAAGAAATTATTTCGGAGATAACTTGACGCTTTCCCAATGCCGCTCCCGCTTGATAAGTATCTTCAATATGTGCTTCAAAAGAGTCCTTAACATCAATGGCAGCTGCAATTCCACCTTGCGCGTGATCTGTGTTGCAATCATTTAAGGAACTTTTAGTAATCACTGCAACTTTTCCAAATTGGGAAACTTGCAGAGCATATATCAAACCGGCAATTCCGCTGCCGATGACTAAATAATCATATTCATAATGCATAATTATTATATACCATTACTATGGCATCCTCTTCTGGCTTTTTGTAGTAGTTCTTTCTTAGTCCGATTTCTTGAAAACCTACTTTTTCATAGAGACAACGAGCTTTGTAATTGGAAATACGCACTTCCAAAAAGATGAGTTTTCCTCCATCTTCAGTCATTAGTCGCATGGTCTCCATCAACAAAAATTCTCCCAATCCCATACCTTGAAAATCTGGCTGAATGGCAAAATTTATGACTTCTCTTTCTTCTCTCGTTCCATAATAAAAAATATAACCGATTACTTGTTCGTCGTGTAACAAAGCATAATACCAAGGACTAAGAAAATCTGTAAATGCTTCATCAGGCCAGGGATCAGAAAAAACCAAACGCTCAATCTTTTGCACAGATTCAATATCTTCTCTAAAGAGTGGGCGAATGCTGAAAGAAGTATTCATTTAATGTTCTTGCTGCTATTACATTTTTTCCGGAGCGCTAATACCCAGCAAATCAAAACAAATTTCCATAACTTTTTTTACGGTTATTAGCAACATCAAGCGTGCCTGAGTAAGAGTGGGATTCTTCGGATTTACAATCTGATATTTTTCATAGTAGTGATGTAGCAAAGAAGCAAATTCTTCCAAATAGGTAGTTAAGCGATGTGGTTCGCGATATTTAGCGATCAGAATCAACAGCTCCGGAAGGTCTGCCATCTTTTGAATCAGAACCAATTCTTCCGGTTTGGTTAGTTTTCCTGCCATTTCCTTCGTAAAGTGCTTCGGGTACATTTTAACGCTGCGTGCTTTTTTGATGATGCTGCAAATACGAGCGTGAGCATATTGACAGTAATAAACAGGATTTTCGTTATTCTTTTTCAACGCCAGCTCCAAATCAAAATTCAAATGGGCATTTGCTTTGCGAGCTATGAAAAAATAACGAGCTGCATCTTTACCTACAACACTTATAAGTTCGTCCATAGTGACAATTTTACCTGCCCGCTTGCTCATCTTTATTCTCTCTCCGCTTTCAAAAATGTTCACTTGCTGCAGGAAAATGAATTCTAAGATGGAATCGTCATAATTCAATGCTCTGAAGGCAGCTCTGATCCGAGGAACATATCCATGATGATCGGGACCGAAAATATCAATCAATTTAGTGAATCCGCGCTGAATTTTCGTTAGGTGATAAGCAATGTCGGGGACGCAATAAGTAATTGAACCATCCGATTTCATCAGGACTCTATCTTTATCGTCGCCAAACTTGGTGCTGCAAAACCAGATGGCATCCTCTTTTTCATAAGTGCAATCGGCTTCAGTTAAATAGGAAAGCACTTCTTCCACAACACCTTCAGATCTTAAAACTTTTTCCGAAACCCAACCTTCAAATACCACTCCGAATTTTTCCAGAGAGCTTCTTTGCATTTCCAGTAGTTCAGAAAGAGCAAATTCTTTTAAGTGTTCCAAACGGTCTTTTTCAGGCAGCATAAAAACACGGGTTCCTTCCAAAGCGTTTAAGCGATGAGCCAAATGTTTTACATACTCTCCATGATATGCTTCATAAGGAAATTCCCCAATTTTCTCTCCGTGGATTTCCCGCAAACGCAGTTCCAATGACTCCGCCAAAATATCCACTTGGTTACCGGCATCGTTTATGTAAAATTCTCTGGCAGGAGCATAACCCACACATTTCATAATACGATAAAGCGTGTCTCCAAAAGCGGCGGCACGAGCATTTACAATATTTAATGGACCGGTGGGATTGGCGCTAACGAATTCCAGTAATATTTTTTCGCCATTACCGAAATCGCTTTTGCCATATTCTTCGTTTTTGTAAATCTCCCAAAATACCTGTTGATATAAAGCAGGCGCTAAGTAAAAATTGATAAAACCAGGCCCTGCTATTTCCAGCTTTTTAAATGCTTTATTTTTCTTCAGTTCTTTTACTATTTTCTCCGCCAGTTGCTTTGGGGACTGTTTGTTTTCTTTACCCAAGACCAAAGCGGCGTTAGTAGAAAAATCACCAAATTCAGAATTATTGGGAACATCCACGCCAAACTCTTTTGAGTGGCTAAGATTCAGTGCATCCAGTGCTTCCACGATATTTTTATGCAGTAGTTCTTTAATCATTTGTTACTCTCTTGTGTCTGCGTATTCACTATTTTGGTTAAAAGGTCATCTATATGATAAAAATCCCTTGTTTCAGGTAAAAAGATATGCACGATAATTTCTCCGCCATCAATCAAAATCCAGTGCCCAAAATCAATGCCTTCCTTGCTTAACAATGGCAGATGATTTTCTTTTAGCATATCCAAAAGGTAATTGGCAATAGCTTTATTATGAACATCGGCATTGCCTTCGCAAACGATTATTGTATCTGTATAATCACATTTATCTTGCATATCATAAATGCGAATGTTTTCTGCTTTCTTCTCTTTCAGCCAGGTGATAATGGCTTCTTTGCTGAAATTACTCACTGATATCTTCTCCCTTATTTATGGTAAAAACTGTTCATAATCCCTGCCGACGATGATTTCAAAATCGGCACCGAAATATTCATTGTATGCGCTTGTCCAGCGCTGGATTCCAGTCATTTTTTGCAAGCGATTCAAATCCTGCATATCGCCTTTGCGGATAACGATTATGGTTTTGTCATATATCGGTTTGGAGGTCTGTGACAAACTTACCACCTCAATATTTTTATCTTTCAATGCAGCGGCAAAATCAGCCGCCAGATGTTCATATCCGCAACCATTGGTCACTATTACTTTAATTGCAGGGAACTTGTCCTCTGCGTGAAAATTTTTGGTCTCTGAATTTCTGTTTTTTAAGGCAAAATACAGGATAACTGCTGTCGTAACCAAAAGAATCAGAATGACAGATACTATCAAACTCTTTTTTGAGGGCAAGTTTTTTTCAGGGGGTTTGTTTGTCAAACTCAACTGTTAAGCTCTTTAGTTTTAGCAAGTTTTGCAAATTCAGGCGCTAATTTGGCGAAAGCAACTTCAAAGGACTCAGGGATAACTCTTTCGCCACCGATAATAGTCATAAAATTGCTATCTCCTTGCCAGCGTGGAACAAGATGAATGTGCAAATGTTCTGCAATTCCAGCTCCGGCTGCACAACCCAGATTGATGCCAATATTTATGCCGTCACAATGATAAACTCGCAATAAAATTTGTTCCGTGTCTCTTACCAAGGAACACATTTCCAGCCAGGTGTCCAATTCCAAATCCGTTATAGAAGCGGAATGTTGATAAGGAATAATCATCAGATGTCCGTTATTATAAGGATAGCGATTCAACATTACATAACAGGCATTGGCTCTATAGACAATCAAGTTATCTTTATCATTATCAGGATTTTGGAAACGACATAAAACGCAATCATCCATTTTGTCACCTAATATATAATCCAGACGCCAAGGAGAATAAAGATAGTGCTTTTCTCCGTTGTCCTTATTTTGATTATTCATATTGCATTTCTTCAATTATATTGGATCCGTAGCTCAAAATATGGTGTTCCGGCATAATGGCATTCACCAAAATATTGTGTCCCTGCAAAATGGAATCAAGCGAAACGGTGCTATTTTCCAAAAGACCTCCGGGACCTATTACACAACCCTTTTCCAGCATACATTTGCCTTTGATGACAGTATTCTGATAGATTTCCACATCGGGTTCAATAATAACTTCATCACCGATATAAACGGTTTCCGGATTGTGAATGATAACTCCGCTATTCAGCCATTTTTTGCGAATGCGATCCACATAACTATTTTCCAAGGCAGCCAATTCTTCCTGAGAATTCACTCCGGAAGCTTCCAACAAGTCCTCCAGCACAATACTGGAGATAATTTTACCTTGCTTAGCGAGAATTTCCACTGTGTCGGTAAGGTAATATTCTCCCTGTTTATTGTTATTGGAGGTCTGTTTTAAAGCGCTAAACAAATCTCCTACTTTAAAACAATAGATGCCGGTATTCCATTCTTTAATTTTCCGCTGTTCTTCGTTGGCATCTTTGTATTCAATGATGCTGTATATGTTCCCTTCGTTATTGCGCAAAATGCGTCCATATTTTCCCGGGTCTTCTAAGAAGGCCGTTAGAATTGTGCAGGATGCCTGTTCATTTTTATGCTTTTCATATAATTGGATAAGGGTTTGCACACTAAGTAAAGGAACATCTCCACATAAAATAAACACATCCTGATCTAAATCCTTCCAATACGGTTCAGTTGTAATTACGGCATTGCCTGTTCCGAGCTGTTCTTTTTGCTCCACAAATTCAATTCTGTCATTATCTTCGAGGGCAGCTATCACGCTGTTTTTCAGGTAGCCCACTACAACATAGATCTTTTGACACTTAGTAGCCAAAGCAGTATCTACCACTCTCTGAATCATTGGTTTTTCAGCCAGCGGCAAAGTAACTTTAGCTCTTTCCGATTTCATTCTTGTGCCTTTTCCTGCAGCCAAAATAATTGCTGACAGATTACTCATTATAGTTCTTCCTTAGCAGATATTTCTTTATATAATTCACTTATTGTTTTATGTAAAACGGGATGCACGGCGTCGGGGATAAGTTCATTAAGCAAGCATAAAACAAATTCTCTATTATGCAAATCTGGATGGGGAATAATCACACTGGGCCAGGGATTTTCTTGTGGCGTGATTCTACTATCCAATTTCAAATCTCCTGCCAGAAGAATATCTATATCAATGTTACGAGGTCCCCATTTTATTCTTCTTAGGCGTCCCATAGTCATTTCGATATGCAGAAGCTTTTCCATTAATTCCTGAGGCGAATAATTATTATCTATTTCCAGCACCTGATTTATAAAATCTGGCTGATTCTTCATTCCGTAGGGTTTCGTAATTATGCGTGAGGATTTGCGCATAATTTCAATTCCAGAAAGCATTGACAACCGCTCTATTGCCTCATCCAGTTGGGCGTTGGGATCTTCCGTATTGGAACCGAGACAAAGATAATATAGCATAGCTAAATATTTTCCTCTTGATTATTTCTGCTTCTGCTGAGGATAACTTCTACCGATTTTATGCTTCCTTGAATTGGAACTGAGGGTTTTTGAATGCAGATAGTAAGTTTATTGAGCAAGGGAAAATCAGTTAAAAGTTTATCGGCTATGGTGTTAGCACAGTTTTCCAATAAGTAAAATTGCCTGCTTTCCATTATTTCTTTTATTACGGCATATACTTTCGTGTAGTCAATCGTATCTTCCAGATGGCGAATATGATTATCTATATTGGAACTGGTATATAGGGTTACACTTACGATAAAGCGCTGACCTAAAGTTCTTTCTTCTTCCTGGACTCCATGATAACCATAAAAGACCATTTCGTTCAGTTTTATTTTCACAGTTTCCTCGCGATGCTTATCTTTAAATGAGTTCCGTATTTATTGTCGATAAACCTTATTAACAGAAAAGACAATGCCATTCCGGCAAAACCGATTAGAGCCGCAACAATTTCGATAAACCACAACGACGCAATTAAATAACCCGCAAATAAAAACAGGATGGGAACCCCAAAAATTAGCAAAGACACCAAAGTTCTTCCTAAAGGTGAGATATTTAGCTGCACTCTATCATTTACTTGCAAAGGTAGATCGGTAACTAATTCATACTTGGTTGGCTCACTTTGCGTAAAACACAGTCCTTGCATTTTGCAACCCTGGCAATTTTTCCCGCGTTCGATTTCTACGGTAACACAGTTACCTTCCACTTTTGTTACGATACCGCTATCTTCAACTGGTTCTTCCAGCATTTTAATTTCCTTGTTTTATGCGCTTAATAATTTCGGAAGTGCTGATCCCTTTTTCATAATTCAAGGAACAAACTTTTCCTCCGTAACTTTGCACAATATCAGCTCCGCAAATTTGTTCCACTTGCCAATCGCCACCTTTCACCAATACATCAGGTTTAATAATGCCAATCAGTTCATAGGGCGTATCTTGTTCGAAAATACACACATAATCAACCATTTCCAAAGCTGCCAAGACCAAAGCTCTATCTCCTTCAGCATTAACAGGACGGCTAATTCCCTTCAATCTTTTCACCGATGCATCACTATTAAGTCCTACAATCAGAACATCTCCCATCGCTTTGGCATTTTCCAGATAGAGGATATGCCCTGAATGTATAATATCAAAACAACCATTAGTAAATATAATCCGTTTTCCCTGGTTGCGCAAGTTCTTACTTAACTCATCCATTTTGGCATAGGGTATGATTTTAGATTGCAGCATTGAAACTTTCTCTTATTTCATCCGTAGTGACACTGGCAGTTCCCTTTTTGGCAACTGCCACAGCTGCAGAATGATTAGCAATCAAAGTGGCAGAATCAATGTTTGAATCATATAAGTAAGCCAAAGTTAAAGCACTTATAACTGTATCACCCGCTCCGGAGACATCATATACCTCGCGAGCAAAACTGGGAAGATGTTTTACTTGCTTTTTTCCTGAAAAAACATACATTCCTTCGCTGCCTACGGTAACTACCAAATGTTTAATGTTCATTCTTTGCCTTAGTTCTTCCGCAGACCTTTCAAAATCCTCTCTATCGGTAAATTTTCTGCCGCAATAACTTTCCAATTCTCTAAAGTTGGGTTTGAAAATTTCTACTCCTCCATAGGAACTGAAATTGAGATATTTGGGATCAACCGCAACCAGTTTTTTATATTTTCTGGCCAGCTGCAGAACATCATTGATCAAATTAAAACTAAGCAAACCCTTATTATAGTCCTCAATTAAAAGTGCATCCGCCTGAGGCATAATTTGAGCAAGATAGGTGAAAATATCTTTTTGCAGATTCAAATTTAGTTCAGAGACATCTTCTCTATCTAAACGCACAATTTGTTGACTTACGGAACCAATTCTGGTTTTTAGGGTTGTAGGCCTACTGGCATCAATAAATATACCTGAAGCAGACATCCCTCTTTCTTTAAGTTTCTTCATTATGATTTGCGATTGAGGGTCTTTTCCACAAACACCCGTCAGAGTAACTTCCGCACCCAAAACATTTAAATTTAGAGCTGCATTGGCTGCTCCCCCTAAACGGTAATCGCTTGTATTTATTTCAATTATGGGAACAGGCGCTTCCGGAGAAATGCGTTGAACTTTTCCCCATAAATATTCATCCAGCATTATATCGCCTAAAACGATTATGCGGCGTTGTTTAAAACTATTTAAAATCTCTTCCAGTTTGTTAGGATTAATTGTATGCATCGGGAACTCCTACGGGATAATTGCCATCAAAACAGGCATAACAATAATTTTCAGGGCAATGAACACAGCTTTGCAAATCGCTTTGGGATAGATGTTTTAAAGTATCCACACCGGTAATTTCCCTAATTTCTTCCAATGTTCTACGGTTGGCAACCAATTCTTGTGCATTGGGAGTATCTATTCCATAATAGCAACTATGTTTTATTTGGGGGCTGCCAATGCGCAAATGAATTTCCGTTGCTCCGGCATCTTTGATCAATTTCACGATTTTTCGGATGGTGGTTCCCCGCACAATGCTATCATCTATCAGCACAATTTTTTTCCCATTAAAAAAATGGGGCAGGACATTAAATTTTTGGCGCACGCTTTCATCGCGGACTGATTGTTCCGGTTTAATAAAAGTTCTGCCGATATAATGATTACGAATTAGGCCTAAGGAAAGAGGTCTGCCACTTTGATTGGCATAGCCCATTCCGATAAAATTGGATGAATCGGGAACCGGAACTACCAAATCAGGATTTAATCCTTCGTCTTGTCTTGCCAAAGCTGCTCCAATTTTTTCTCTTACTTGATACACATTTTCGCCAAAGTGAAAACTATCGGGGCGGGAAAAATATATCTGTTCAAAAATACAATGCTTTTCACAATTACAGCTTCGATAGAGATTTGGGTCATTTTCAAAAATTTCTATTCCTTTTTCGCTAACTTTGATTATTCCAGCGGGAGGGACTTCTTTTCTATCTATGGCGCCTAAAGTATCCAAAGCACAACTTTCCGAAGCCACTACAATTGTTCCATCAGGTAATTTTCCCCACATCATTGGACGGATGCTAAGCGGATCTCTAAACATATAAAGTTCCGTAGGTGTGCAAAGAACGCTGGAATATGCACCTTTGATATCTTGCATTAAATGCTGGATTGCCACTTCTATTTTTTCTTGATAATGTAAGATTCTATAGGCAATATATTTAACCAGCAGCTCACCATCGTTGTCACTTTTAAAATAGACCTTTTCTTTTTCCAATGCTTTGCGCACTTGCATATAATTTACAATATCACCATTTGAGGCAAGTGCGTAACAGGGACCCGAAAGTGTCTCCACTAAATGTGGTTGGGTATTAAATTCAGTCGCACTTCCCTTAGTGGGATATCGCACATGGCCAATAGCTATTTTTCCTGGCAAAGCAGTTAATTGTTCACTATGAAAGACCTCTTTAACCAATCCCATTTGCTTATGCAAACGGATAAGAAAACCGTCACTCACTGCCATACCACAACTTTCTTGCCCTCTATGCTGTTCAGCGAAAAGTCCTAAAGCGGCAAGATGGGCGGCGTCGTCAGCTCCAAAAACTCCTATGATTCCACACATTCAGGTTCTAATTTCCTTTTTTACCAAATTTTAGTTTAGATTCAGTTCCTCTTAACAATCTTTCCAGATTGCTTTGATGTTTAATAAGTATCATCATTATGACTACTGAAATTAAAATTAAAGAGACAAAATCCGCCTTTTCCGCTTTCAGCAATTGTGCCAGATAATGGGTCTGAAAAGAAAGAGCGGCACATATAGATGCCAGAGATACATAACGATAAAGGATAACTACAATTAAAAAAACAATAATCGCTATCAGTAAACTATAAGGCGCAAACGCTAAAAAAGATCCGGCAGCCGTAGCAACTCCTTTACCACCTTTGAATTTTAAATAGACAGGGAAAATATGCCCCATAATAACTAAAAAAGCAGTTATCGGTACCAAGCTACTTTCTTTGCTTGTAATTAAGATTGCTAAACCGACCGGAATAAAACCCTTAGCCATATCCAAAAGTAAAACAAGAACGCCACTTAGCGTTCCAAAAGACCTTAAAGCATTGGTGGCGCCTATATTTCCACTTCCTTCTTTGCGGATATCTTTCCGGTAAATTAATTTTCCAGCAAGCCAGCCATTGGGAATACTGCCAACCAGATAAGCAACTATTAAAAAACCTAAGAGCATAAAGTTATGTTCATTCATTTAGTCCTCTTCTTTTTTGCGTCCCTTAAAAATCAGCTTAATGCTAACTCCTTCAAATTTGAATGTTTCCCTTAATTGATTATGTAAAAATCGCCGGTAGTTTTCCGTTATCAAAGAAGGCGTATTGCAAAAGAAAATAAAGGTGGGCGGTTTCACTTGTGCTTGCGTTATATAATATATTTTTACCTGTCTTCCACTTGGGTGGGTAGGGGGTCTGTGCATAATAACCGTTTCCATAAAGCGATTGAGTTCTGAGGTGGAAATCCGTTTTTCACTTTCTACTTCAATTTGGGCAACCGTTTCCATTATCCGATTGATGCGTTGGCTTGTTTTAGCAGAAATGAATAGAACGGGGGCAAATTGCAGAAAAGGCATCTGATAATGCAAATTCTGCAGATATTTATTTACCGTATTTGTCTCTTTTTCCACCAAATCCCATTTATTAAACACAACCAGAATTTCCTTCATCTTGCGTTTGGCATAGCTGGCTATTTTGATGTCTTGAACGCTAAGTTCCTCATCCGCAGTAAGAACCAAAACTACAATGTCCGCACGATCAACTGCATCTATAGTTCTTAAATTGGAAAAATATTCCACTCCGTAACTTACTCTCGTTTTGCGTCTTAGCCCTGCAGTATCGATTAAAACATAATCCTTGTTATGAAAACGAAAAGGGCTATCTATGGAATCACGCGTTGTGCCCGGAATATCAGTGACAATTAATTTCGGATTGCCGATCAGCAAATTGGCGATGGAACTTTTTCCTACATTGGGTTTTCCCACTATGGCAATGCGTGTGGCAGCGGGTTTATCTTCATTTTGATAAGCCAATTGTGTGCCAGGAATGCGTTTTATTAAAGCATCTAAAAAATCTCCCGTATTGCGTCCATGCGAAGCAGAAATAGCAATTGCCTCACCTAAACCCAATTGCAGGAAATCATAGACCTCCCACTCCAATTTTTCACTATCGGCTTTATTGGCAACGAGCATAACTTTATCTCTATGTGGATAAAGGATTTTGGCTATGTCTTTGTCGATATCGGTAACGCCGGTTTGAGCGTCCACCAAAAAAATAATCAGATCACTTTCTTCAATTGCCAATAATGCTTGATGTTTAACCATTTTGTCCATTGTCTCATTACTGTCAAAAACAATGCCACCGGTATCCACAAGTTTAAATGTTTTCCCATTCCAGATTACATCTTCGTATTTGCGGTCTCGCGTTATGCCTGCTTCAAAATCTACAATAGCAGAACGCTTTCTACACAAACGATTAAATAATGTGGATTTTCCTACATTGGGACGCCCTACGATAGATACGATATATTTTCTCATTTTTCCATCTGGTTTTTAGTTTATCTTTAAGAAACAAATGACCGATGCAATCATAATATTATAATTGCCGAGGAGTTGCTTCACGCCTTGTTCCTTTTCGAAAAAAGGTTTCCGCTTCGGGCAACGCTTTTGTTATATCATAACTTACTGTCCCCAAAGTAATTCCTTTGTTCCTAACACTTATATTGTTAGCTGGTTCCATTCTAATACTCCTCTTGCTATGTAACCCTGTGTTTTTCGGCAGAGTTTTTTGTCTTAGTTTACAATATATATTAGCCAAATTTTTGCATACCTTGATTTTGTCAACCTTCCTCTCATAGAAGAATTTGAAAAGATAAGCCAAAGGTTATCAGAACTTTTGGGGGAGTATGTAAGAATTTCCTAAATGGTTCGTTAAGTACCACAAATTATCACACTATACAATTATCTTTTGTTTACCTACTTTTTAGCTATTTCAGGAGGATTGATCTCCTATTTCGTTCCTACTTAAAACCCTTATATTGCCGAAAAGTATCCCGAACGCTTCCCGAATGTTCATACGGGAAGCATTCGGGAAGCGTTCGATTAACAAATGAGCAGTATATGCCAGACCGGCAGGGAGGGATAAAGTGATTATGTATCAGATTATGATGGAATGAGTTATGTCGTTATTAGAGCAAATTGCCAAACTGACTATCTGTTCCATCCACCAATCCATTCCCTAATAAATTTTGTTACTCGTTAATCCGTATGTCCGTAAAAAAAATTACCTTCGTTTTGCTTGACAAAAGGGTGCTAATTTCCATTAGTGAACTTATGAAAAAACTTAGTCCTGCTAATTACAAAGATGTTAATTTCTGTCTGCATTGCGGGCATAAATTGGTGCTGAAAACCGATGCTGAAAATAAACTAAGGCCTATATGTCCCGCTTGTAATTGGGTTTATTACAAAAATCCTATTCCGGCAGTGGCAATTGTGCTATTTAATGAAAACAAGGAACTGCTTTTGGTGAAAAGGCGTTTTCCTCCGAAAGTTGGTTATTGGGCACTTCCCAGTGGCTATATGGAAATTAATCTTACGCCGGAAGAAAATGCCCTTCAAGAGCTGGAAGAAGAAACAGGCATCAAAGGTAAAATTATGCACTCCATAGGTTGGTTTTATGGTAAAAGTCCAATCTACGAAAGAATTCTCAGTATTGGTTTTCGGATAAAGGCAATTGGTGGCAAGTTGCAAGCCGGAGATGATGCTGAAGAAGCAAAGTTTTTTCCTGTGAATAACTTACCTATTATTGCCTTTGATGCGCATCGGGATTTCATTGCCAAAGAAACCGGAACCCAACCTGCCGTCGCTAAATAAATTATTTGGAAATGTTTGGGGAAAAATGCTAACGCCTTCTCCAATTCGTAGTTCCGCTTAAGACATAAATAAACTGTATCCTATTCAAATAGCTGAGCCAGCGTAAGATAAATAAAAAGCATTATTTTGGCAGGAAAGCGCTAAAGACCTTTACGCCAACTTCAATGCTTTCATCTTTAGGCAAAAATTTATCTGAATGCAAGGGTTGGGGACATCCGCTCCCCAGCCAAAAAAGCAAACCCGGATAAAGAGTGGTGAAAAAGCCAAAGTCCTCTCCAGTCATAGCTGTTTCTGCAGGAATGTATTGAATGTTTTCCCGTTGGCAAATCTCCTGTAAGCGTTTTACTAAATTGGCATTGTTGATAACTGGGTCGTAAGTGGCTAAAAATTTAACCTCGTAATTTGCCCCTGTTGCTTTGGCTACAAATGCTGCGGTATCTTTGATGACATTATTGATTTTTTGGCTGATTTCTTTGGAAAGGGACCTATGCGTTCCTTCCAGAACACATTGGTCAGAAATAACATTGCGAATGGTGCCGGAGCTCATTTTCCCGATGTGAAAAATAATTTTTTCCTTTGCTTTAAGCTCTTGCAGGCGATCTGTAATTAAATTCATAAACATTATGCCTGCGTTTAAAGCATCAATGCCTTTTTCTGGGAAGGCAATATGCGCCGATTTTCCGTAAAAACAAACATCAAACTCTTGCGGAATGGCAAAAAAGATACCTTCTTTGGCGGAAATGGCGCCCACAGGTAAATCACTGGCAATGTGTAAAGCCAGAACCATTTCTATATTGAACTTTTGAATTATTCCTTCTGCCAAAACACTTTGTGCTCCTCCTTCACCTTCTTCCGCTGGTTGGAAAAGAAACAACAAATTGCGTTGGGGCTTGTTTATCGCCACAAATTGAATTAAGCCCATTAAAATAGCTAAATGAATGTCGTGTCCGCAAGAATGCATAAAACCCGGATGTTCGGAGGCATAATCAACTCCTGTATTTTCATAAATGGGCAAAGCATCCATATCTGCTCTGAATAATAAATAGGGTCCTGCGGCACAAGTATATTCTAAAAGCAAGCCAGTATTGCCATTAAAATGATGCAGTTTCCAGGTATCTTTTGGCTGGTCTTGCAATATTTTACTAATGCTTTCTTCCAATAATGCTCTGGTCTTAAATTCCTTAAAAGCAAGCTCAGGGATTTTATGCAAGTTATGACGCAGCTCAATTAAATCAAGCATTAAAGTTTGCCCGTATATTTGGAATGAGTCAATAAAATATCAATTGCATTGGCTGCCGCTCCCAAACGAACATTGTGCCCTACATTCCAAAAAGTTAAGGACTTATCATCGGTTCCCAAACGCAAACGACAAGTATGAGAATCGTTGGAAGAGCCCAAATCCAAAGGCGTAATATAAGTATTGGGATAATAAATGATGCCAGGTGCCTTTTGCAATGCTGCTTCCGCTTTGGGTAAATCTACATTATTTTCAAATTCGGCATAAACGGAAACACTATGTCCATAAATAACAGGGACTCGCACAGTTGTGGCACTAACGGCTAAATTCCATTTAGATAGTATTTTACGACTTTCAAACTGCATTTTTTCTTCTTCCTGACAATATCCATTATCCAAAATGGCGCCAATTTGAGGAATAACATTCAAGTCAATGATATGTGGGTAAATACCTTTGTCATTAATGCCTTTGCGTTGATTCAACAAAGTTTGAATTCCCTGATGTCCACTGCCGGAAACTGACTGATAAGTGGAAACGATCAATTTCTTTAAACCGAAAAGCTTATCCAGAACTGCCAGAGGCAAAATAATCTGAATCGTGGAACAATTGGGATTAGCTACGATGCCTTTGTAACCTAAAAGGAGTTCTCCATTTACTTGTGGAACAACAAGAGGAATATTTGTTTCTTTCCTGAATCCGGAAGAATTGTCAATTACAACTTCTGATGCCTGGGCTGCAATCGGGGCATAAGTTTTGGCAACTCCCGCTCCCGCCGAAAAAAGAACATAGTCATAATGTTTAAGCAGAGAGTCCTGCTTCAGTTCTTGAACTTTAAGAGGTTGGTCAAGATAATATAAAATGGTTCCTGCAGAGCGTTCTGAAGCAAACAGATCCAGTTCTGAAATAGTTAAGTTACTTTCTTCCAAACAGGTAATCATCATTCTGCCAACTTCACCGGTGGCGCCAACTATTGCTGTTTTCATTTGTATTTCCTTATCTTTTATATCATTACATCATATTTATGTAGTTTATGCACTTTTTTACAGTAGGGATAGCTTGTCAATGTAAACTTGACAAAATTGGGCTCTTACAAGAATGGTTAAATGTTGATGCGCCCCAGTAGCTCAGAGGATAGAGCAACGGTTTCCTAAACCGTTGGTCGGATGTTCAAGTCATCTCTGGGGCGCCAGAAATTTAGGAAGAAGGAAAGTTTGGAAGATATTCCATTAGATAAATTTGTTGCCTATTATGAAAGGGGAATTCTGAAGTTTGGCTATGTAACAGCTGGCAATAATCGATATTATGAAATTATAACCGAAAGCAATACTCATTTTACTTTGCCTGCCGAGCGATTTATCCTGATTAGTAAAGAGAAATATCCTGCTGACGCCAGAGCTATGTTTTTTTCCCAAGTGTCTGAAAATGAAGCAATTTTGCCCAAGCTAAATTTCAATTTTATGCAGCAGCGGGAATATACTTTGTCAGAAATAGCGGAACGGCTTAATTGGCTAAGTGATGCTCAACGATTTGCTCTGTTAAAATATTTAAGGGAAAATCCCGCTCAATTTCACTATAAAAAAGATAAATATCGTCTGAAAACGGTTGAAGAAACTGCGTTATACACTGAAATGCTAAAAGAGCAGGAAATGGAAAAGCAATTTTTGCAAGAGATAGATGGTTGGTTTAAGGGTGCAAAATTAAGTGAACAAGTTCAGCATAAACTTTATTGCTTGCTGCCCGAATTAAACAACGAAAAGAAACACAAAGAGTTGCGACAACTTATTCTGGCTAAATATGCGCAGCTGAAACCTGAAGAAGCAATTATTCAATTTCGAATGGACTGTGGAGAAATGCCTGACAACATAGATCCAGTTATTGCACAATCAGGCATCCCCATTGGTTTTTCCGATTTATTAAATAAGGAAAAGCTACAGCCCGAGGATAATCTCGTTGCCGAAGAAACATCTTTTTGCATTGATGAAGATACTACCCGAGATTATGATGATGCCATTAGCATCGTTAAAAAAGGTTCACTCTGGAAAATTGGAATATATGTAAGTTCCGTTGCTGAACGGCTTAATCTGAAAGGAGCTCTCTTTGCCGAAGCCAAAAAAAGAGTGGTGACATTATATACTGCCAATGCAGTTATACCTTTATTTCCTCCCAAATATTCTGAACAGGAACTTTGTTTGCTGGAAAATGCAGTGCGTCCGGTTTTAGCTTTAACTGTTTGGGTGGATAAGAATTTAGCGATTAAACGAACGGAAATTAGCCGCAAAAATATATCTATTTCTGCCAATTACAGTTATAATGAAGTGGAGCGAGATATTGCCAACGAACCCTTCGCCACTTTATCCAAATTTTGTAACGCATTGGCAACAAAGAGAGAAGCAGATTCCATCCCGGAAAATAAACGCTTTTATTATTATATCAGGGCTACCGCTAAAGGGTTGGAAGCAAAATGCGTAGATACACAAAGTCCAGCCCGCAAAATGATTGAAGAATTAATGATTCTGTATAATTCCGCATTAGCAGATTATGCCTTAAAATCAAACTTACCGATTATTTATCGCAATATCAATCATTACGAAGACATTGCCACCAATTTTTTTGTTAACAAGGCATATCTTTCCACTCATCCTGAATTTCATAGCGGAATTGGTGTGAAAGCATACACCCATTTAACTTCTCCTTTGCGTAGGTATGTGGATTTAGTCAATCAGAGCCAGATTTTAGCTATGCTAAATAAAGAAAAAATACCCTTTACGCAAGAGGAGCTGGAGTTCGAGATTCCTTATATTGAAAAACATCTTCAATATTTGAAGGAAATAGCCCATAAGAGTGAACATTATTGGGTGCTGCAATTTATCCGACAGAACTACTTAAATACTCCGTTGGATGCTTGCGTAAGAACATTTGAAAAAGGATATTTGCGCTTGGAACTAATCCCCTGGGGATTTGTAATCTCCGCCAAATGTGATAGTTACACACACGCAGAGATAGTGAAAATCGTTATTTACAAAGTGGATGTGGACAAAGGAATTGTGTGGGCTGATCTAATATAGATCTTTCCATCGCTTACCCAGTAAACGAATTTGGCTCTAAATTAGCTTTGGGGTAAATAAGGACTTTGCAGTATAAAGTAAAAAAGTCCTTCCTACCATAATAAAGGAATATTTTGTTTCAAATCAGGCAGTGAGAGCGGAAATTAAATTTATTCATTCAACTTTAAGCTGCGTGATTTGAAGCCATAACCAAGCACATCGTAAACATCCATAATAATCATAAAGGCATCGGGATCGGCATCTTTAACGATATCGGTTAATTGGGGAACCTGTCTTCGGTTTAAAATTACGAACAGTATTTTGATATCACGCTTGTTATATCCGCTAACGCCATTTAGATATGTAACTCCGCGTTCCAGTTTGGTAAAAATTTCTTTGCTAATATCTTCCACGGCATCGGAAATGATATATGCGCCTTTGATATAAGGAAGTCCTTCACTGACTAAGTCAGTTATTTTCACGGTGATGAAGAGATTAAAATAACCCCAGATTAGCAATTTAGGGGCTTTAAAAATGATAGCCACCAGTAAAATGATTCCCGTTTCTACAATGTAATAACCGGTTCCGATGGAAAGATTGGCTTTCTGCTTAATTAGCGCCACCGGGATATCTGTTCCTCCAGTTGATCCCCGGAACCGGAAAATAAGTCCCAAACCGATTCCCAGTAAAACACTACCTGCCATTGCGCTTAATAACATATCTTCCGGACCTAACATTGCGTAGATTGTATGTCCATTCAAGATATGAGTATATGGCTTTAGATCGGTAATAATACCTATTTTATATAAAGCAGGAAAGCTGAGAAAGTCGGTCATCACAGAGCTGACGAACATTCCATATAAGCTCTTGCTGCCAAAGGATTTGCCAATGAAGATAAAACTGATTATGAACAGCGGAATATTGATTAAAATCATCGAAACGCCATTGGGAATACCCAAAAAGGCATATAAAATTTGAGATAAGCCACCTACTCCACCGGGAGCCATATTGTAAGGTAATAAAAACCAAGAATAACCCATTGCAAAAAAAAATGAGCCGAAAATGATTCCTATCAGACGCCATATTTCTCTTTGCAAGTATTGTTTTTTACTTATCTTTTGCACTATCTATCTCTCCTATAAAGCTTGACTAAATTTTCAGGTTTAAATCTCTGGTATAAATATAATAAATTTCATAATTCCTTATCAGATTTGGAATTAACAGGAAAAAAAATGATTTTGGACATTCGCTTAAACGGCACCAAAAACTCTCTGCTGGAAGTGGATACACCCCGTTCTCTGGCAGAAACAATGAAAAGAACTATGATAGACAAATCACAGGTCTTATCCTATAAAATAAATCATCGAGAATATGTCAATGAAGATTACATACCCGATAGAGAAACTCTTATTGATTGCATCACTTATCTTCATCCCGAGGGTTACAGAATTTATCAGGATAGCGCTATTTTCATTATGGTTAAGGCATTGCATACTATAATGGGAACGGAACACTCTCTGGTAGTGGAACATTCCATTGCCGACGGTGTATATTGTGAGGTCTTCAATTCCCAAAATTTTACCGAAGATGATTGCAACCGCTTGAAAAAAGAGATGCATAACATTGTGGATAGCGATCTACCCATAGAAAAGATAACGGTTAAAACCGATGAGGCAATAGATATTTTCAGTGCGATGGGTCGGAATGATGTGCTCAAAAATTTGAAATATCATTACCAAGAAAATGTGGAACTCTACCGATGCGGAAAGTATTATGATTGTTTTATTCATCCGCTGGTGGAAAGAACCGGCAAAATAAAGACCTTTGATATCGTTTATCACGCTCCTGGCTTTATTTTACGCTTTCCAGGAAGAGATGAAAAGATGGAAATATCCTCTTTCCAGCTTCCCTCAAAACTATTTGCCCTCCATCAGGAACACGATAAATGGCTGGATATTTTACGGGTGCATAATATTATAGACATCAATAAACTGATCGATAACTACGAAATATCGGAATTTATTCAAGTGGAAGAGGCATTGCACGAAAAGAAAATAGCGGAAATAGCAGCTGATATTGTTACCAAAAAAGAGGTGAAGTTAATTCTGATTGCCGGGCCTTCTTCTTCCGGTAAGACCACTTTTGCTAAAAGGTTAGGTGTTCAACTTCAGGCCTGTAAGGCAAAACCAGTCATCATCGGAATGGATGATTACTTTCTGCCCCGGGATAAAACACCCCGTAAACCCAACGGTGAATACGATTTTGAATCAATTTACGCCATGGACCTGGAATATTTGAATATGCAAATGAACCAACTGCTGGAAGGAGAACAAATTGAATTGCCCCGCTATGATTTTACCAAAGGCGCCAGACGCCACAGCAACAATTTTATCAAACTCGGCAGTAACAGTATAATTGTGATGGAAGGCATTCACGGTTTGAATGAGACCTTAACTTCTTCCATTCCTGCCAACCGAAAAGTGAAAATATATGTTAGCGCCCTAAATCAGCTGAATATTGATAATCATAATCGGATTGCTACCACCGATTGTAGATTATTACGCAGAATTATTCGTGATCATCGTTACAGAGGTTACAGTGCGGAAGAAACATTAATGCGCTGGCAAGATGTCCGCGAAGGGGAAGATAAAAATATATTTCCCTATCAGGAAAATGCCAATTATATGTTTAACAGTAGCTTAACTTATGAAATGAGCGTGATTCGCAAATATGCTTGGAAATTGCTGTTAGGGGTTTCTCCTACATCATCTGCCTATATGGAAGCAAAACGACTTTCCCAATTAATTTCCAATTGTAAGGATATTGCCGATTCGTTGGTTCCCTATAATTCTATCATCAGAGAATTTACGGATGGCAGTATCTTTCGTTATTAAGGAACATAATTGAATAATATTCATATCCTATCTGAAGATGTCCGCAATAAAATTGCCGCCGGAGAAGTTATTGAGCGTCCAGTTTCCGTTGTTAAAGAACTGGTGGAAAATGCCATTGATGCCGGTGCCAAAAGTATAATTGTTGTCATTGAAAACGGAGGCAAAGACCTGATAAGGGTTTTAGATAACGGTTGCGGAATGAATGCCGATGATGCAATGCTGGCTTTTGAACGCCATTCTACCAGTAAAATTAAGACCGTGGATGACATTATTCATATCGATTCACTGGGTTTTAGAGGTGAAGCGCTACCATCCATTGCTTCGGTTTCGAAACTAAATTTAGTAACGCGAAAAGCGGAAGACGAGATGGCTACGATAATTGAATTTGCAGATGGTAAATTATTGAATGTAACACGAACTTCTGCCACACCCGGAACTACCGTAACTGTGCGGGGCTTATTTAAAGACCTTCCTGCGCGGCGAAAATTTCTCAAAACCGCTCAAGTAGAAACCAGACACATCCTAAAATATATGCATTATCAAGCGCTGGTCTATCCTACAATAAGTTTTCGCCTTGTGATTGACGATAAGGAAAAGCTGAATTATATTGCTTGCACAGAGAGAAAACAGCGCATAGAAGAGGTCTTCGGAAGCACATTTTTTGCTGACGATGTGATTTCCATAGATGGAAAATATGGCAATTACTCCGTAAACGGTTACATTTTTGGCTTGGAAGATCGCTCGGATAAATTGATCGATGCGCAATACACTTTTATTAACGGTCGTTATATTTTTGATAAGACAGTTCGTCACGCGATAAAATCAGCTTATGAACCCTTCATTTTAAAAACCCGTGCCTGGCAAAAAGGAACTACTCCGCCCTATATTCTTTTTTTGGAAATTCCTCCGGAGCAGATTGATGTAAATGTCCATCCCGCCAAACTGGAAGTGCGCTTTCGCGAAAATAATCTGGTGCATTCTCTGGTTTTTGAAACGCTGACTAATGCGCTTCGGGCTTATGAAGATAGTAAATTTGCCAGTGCGCGGCGTAAATTTCAAGGTGAATCAAAAGGTGAAAAAGCAACTTCCTTGGAGCGCGATATTTTCGTAAGTAATATAGAGGTTCCGCAGTTCTCGGCTTATAAAAAAGAATTTGGCGAACTCTTTCAGGATGATATTTTTAAGAGCGAATCAAATCCCGATACGCCCAAAGATATTCCAATCTTTAATCCTGCCAAAGAAGAAAGTGAGGTGCAGGAAATATTTTCCGATCAGCCCAACGATAAGCTGAAATACGATATTTTGCTAAAAAATGAAGAGGACTATATCAATCCCTGGCAGTTTCATAATACCTATATCTTCATTCAAGTGGAAGATGCCTTAGTAATTATTGATCAACATGCAGCTCATGAAAGAATTATCTATGAAAAATTAATACAAAGAAGCGGGGGAGCTCCTGCCGTGCGTCAAAAACTTATTATTCCGTTGGTTATAGATATTCCACCTTATATTGCCTCGGACATAAAAGACCTGGTAGAAGCAAATTTGGAACTGCTGGAGAAAGTAGGTTTTACACTTAAAAAATTTAGCGGTGATTCAATTGTGATAGAAGAAATTCCTGCCGAATTGACTGATTTTGCCGGTGGTCAGGTTTTTATTGAAATCTTAAAACAACTGGAACAGGAAATGGATATTACTACCGATTTCAGGGATGGTTTAATAAAATCAATTGCCTGTAAAGCTGCCATTAAAGCCAATCATAAACTTACGCGCAGGGAAATGTTGAATTTAATCAATGAACTTTTTGCCTGTCAGGTTCCCTATTTTTGTCCCCACGGCAGACCTCTCATCTTAAAAATCCCCGTAACTGATTTTGAAAAGAAGTTTAAACGCACTTTATGATCCCTGTTATAACCATTGAAGGAGCAACCGCCACAGGAAAATCAGCTTTGGCAATTGCCCTTGCGGAGGACTTTGAAACCGAAATCATATCTGCTGATTCCAGACAGGTATATCGCTTTCTGGATATTGGCACCGCAAAAGTAAGTAAAGAGGAACAGCAAAGAGTTAAACATCATTTACTGGATATTATCAATCCCGACGAGACCTATAATGCCGGCAATTTTGTTGCCGATGCGGAAAAAATCATAGCAGACCTGTATTCCAAAGGTAAAATTCCAATTATCTGCGGTGGCTCAGGACTTTATATAAAAGCGCTTTTAGAAGGAATTTTTGCTCATCCTCCTCTTCCTAAAAATATCAGAGAAACTTTGAAACAACGCCTTAAAGATGAAGGACTGGCAGTTTTATATGCTGACTTGCAGAAATGCGACCCCGAATTTGCCGCTCAGATAAGTAAAAATGATACACAAAGAATTTTACGCGGTTTGGAAGTTTTTCTGGGAACGGGTATTCCGCTTTCGGAACACTGGCACAACCAAAAAGAAAGCCAAAAATACAATGTCTTTCGCATTCTGATTGATATTCCCCGTTCGGAACTGTATAAACGCATCAATCTGAGGATGGAAAAAATGCTTGCCGACGGTTTATTGAAAGAAATTGAAGACCTTTTGGCGATGGGTTACTCGGATTCGTCTCCGGCATTGAACTGTATGGTATATAAAGAAT